>NZ_JAZGJN010000255.1:0-38618 GCF_038085095.1 Photorhabdus sp. P32
TTATTTTATATTAAAGAGTTATTTGACATAATTCATGAAAATTTAAAAGATAAATTAATCTGGCCGGGGCCATGAGTAGATAGGATGCCATTATGATTGATATAAAGTTCTATTTATATTCGATACTGATAACTGCAGTTATCTATATCAAATAGCCATAATGGAAATTTATATCTTAGGATAAGGGCGTGGTTTATTGTTCCGGTATTGAAACATGAGTTTGATAAATAATGATGAAAATAGCTAAATTAGTAAATATTCAAGAAGTAACCATCAATATTGATGGTTATATACCTATTGATATCCAGTTAGTTGATAATATAAACGAAACCCCTTTGTATTGGAGAATTGGTGATAATGAAAAAAGTTTATTAGAGTTTGCTATTTTACCTAGCGATGGAAGAATATCAGCAATTACATTAGTTGCAATAAATCCTGATTTTGTCCAATATGTGGATAATGACTTTATTGCATCACATGAAAGTAAATGTGGTTTTCCTATAGTTGATATGAGTCCGTGGAAATTTATTGAAAGTAATAATTTCAGCCATCGTTTTATTGATGAATTTAATTATGTGATTAAAGTAGATGTTTATCAGGAGGCTATTATGTTGATGATAAAAGAGAAATATAAATTATCAAGTTGGGTTAAATATAATAATTCTTTATGGTTGGGACTGGATAATGATGAAAATATTATCAGTGTCCTAATAAAAGATTTATCGAAAGAAGACATTAATAATTTCTTTAATTCTATTAGCTAGAATATGTCAAGCTGGTTTTATACCCGTTATCTTTCAAATTGCCTCTTTGTTGGATATACGGATTTTTCGTTATTACAGATAATAAATTCAAGAAGTAACAGGAAAATTTGTTATCATGTTCAACCCTAAATACTTCTCATGAATTATACAGCCTACCGATAATATCGGGGAAGAAATTATAACTAAATGGAAGATCTCTCAAACTAATTGAAAAGAAGTTAATAGAGAATTTAAGGTCATTTATTAACTTCAGATATTTTCAATGAACGTATATATTTGGCTTTTATTTCTCCATAAAAACAGATTGACTCATTTTTATATTGTCAATAATTCTTCATTCTATAGTCTTTTAATACTTGATCTATTACCCAACTGGTTCGTGAGCCTGATTCTCCTGTTGATGGGCAAAATCCCTTTCCTTGCAATTCATTGATGATAGTATTAATCAATGGCATTTCTATATGCTTTGGATTGTCAATGTTAAACTGATGTAATGTATTATTTTCGTCATAATATGAAATGGCTGAATTTCCAAATGTAGAGAAAGATATCTTTCCTTTAGTGCCAATTATTTCAACATTATCTCCTCTAGAGTTCGATGCAAAATTCCAGATACCGACACCTTGAATGTTATTTTCAAACATAAATGACATTGATACACAATCTTCCGCGGGATAAGCATTCCCTTGTGAATTTGCATGTCCTTTGACAGAAATAATCTTTCCTAAAAGAAAGTCTAATATATCAAGAGTATGGCATGCTAAATCAACAAATAATCCACCACCGGAAATTTCTGGATTAACAACCCAAGGTAAATGGTGTGGATCTTGGTAACATTGCTCTATCTCTCTGTAAAGTATACAACTTACAATTCTTGGTGTTCCGATAGCACTTGATTCAATTAATTCTTTGATCTTTAAAAATCTTGGCAATGCTCTCCTATAATAAGCGACAAATAAAGGAACATTTTGAGCCTGACAGGTAGCTATCATTTCATTACATTCTTCAAATGTTAATGCCATAGGTTTTTCTACATATATCGCTTTACCTGCGTTGGCCGCTAAAATGGTATATTCTTTATGTGTAGATGGTGGTGTTGCAATATATACTGCATCAATGTCTTTGTCATTAATAAGTGAATTAGCGTCAGAGTACCATTTAGGCACATTATGTCTCTTGGCAAAGTCCTCTGCTAAATTAGCATTGCGTCGCATTACTGCAACCAATTCAGAATTATCTAATTTATAAAAAGCAGGGCCGCTTTTTACTTCAGTAACATCACCGCAACCAATAATTCCCCATTTTATTGTTTTTTTCATTGTTATTTTCCCAATATGCTTATGTCGAATTGTTTATTAATAAAAAATTGGTGAAAAGATTATAGTAGAAATCTGATTTATCCTATCTTTTTGCTCCAATATATGATTATATAACATGTTTCTTACTTCTGAATCAAGTGAGTTAATATAATCTTCATCGTATTTCTTATAATCTATTATACCAAAATGACATGTGGGTTCACATCTATGCCCAATTAAATTTTAAATTGCAGCATGGTGGTAAGTGAAAGCAACCAACAAAGTAGTAATTTGAAAGATGGAGGGGATAAGTCAGTCAGTAAATAGCTTGATGATATAAAGATACTCCTTTATGTTTTTTCCGATAATTAAGCTTTTTTCAGGACTTAAACCCTACCACATTAACCGTTTTATCCATTTTTTTATTGCATTATTTTTTATGATTTGCTTCGTAAAATGATGGCAAGAAAACGCTTAACTCTCTGTTATTCGAATAATATTCTTTTGCGTACTGATTTCTTTTCAACTCTTTGCTAATGGTTAATGGACTTTGATTGAATACAATTAACTCTCTTTCTATCCCACATGCTTGCAGTCATGATTGCAATAACATATATTGATTGCAATGCATGCTAAATTAGGAAATGAATCTATGCCATCCATTACTGTCAGAAATGTACCGGACGAAGTGCATCGCGCTTTGCGGGTACGCGCAGCCACACACGGTCGTAGTGCTGAGGCTGAAATCCGGTTTATTCTGGAAAACGCAGTACAACCGGCGGGACGAATCAAGCTGGGCTCCTTGCTGGCAAAAATCGGTCGCGAGGCGGGGGGCGTCGATCTTGAGATCGAGCGTGATAAGACACCTGCCGAGCCGATGAGTTTTGAATGATACTGCTAGATACGAACGTAATTTCCGAGCCGCTACGGCTCAGCGGCGATCCCGCTGTGGTTACATGGATAGATGAACAGAATGTCGAGACGCTTTACCTGGCCGCGATCAGCTTGGCTGAGCTTCGTTTTGGGGTCGCAGCGCTGTCCAATGGTAAGCGCAAAGATACCCTGCATAGAAGCCTAGAGCGGAGTGTTGTTCCCTTGTTTACCGGTCGTATCTTACCGTTCGATGCGGCCGCTTCGGAAGCTTATGCCGAGATCATGGCGCGAGCGAAGAGCGAGGGGAAAGCTATCGGGAAGGCTGACGGGTATATTGCGGCTATCGCAGCGGCGAATGGGCTGATTGTTGCAACCCGCGACACATCACCTTTTGAAGCTGCCGGGCTTACTGTTATTAACCCTTGGAAGGGCTAATAACATAGTTGTTATTACATTCTTGGTGCGTGAATAATGAGCAAGTAATCATTATTATCTGCCCACCATGAAGACCAATTTTAATTACTAAAGCTCAATTTCAATATCACCAAGCGGATGACAGCAGCAGGGTAAAATCTCCCCTTCATTAACAAAAGCTAAAGGTTTGCGTCGATAACCGACTTTGCCTTTTATCAATCTGACACGGCAGGAACCGCAATAACCTTCACGGCACTGGTATTCAGCCTGTACTCTACCTTGTTCCAGCGCTTCTAGCAGACTGTTATGCAGTTCGGGAGAGCTGTAGATATGGTAACCCTGCATACCATGCAGGGTTACTTTATAGCTTGTCATCAGAGTTCAAAATCACTCAGGTCGTCAGGGTTAACTTCAGCATCAATCTGACCAACCAGATATGAGCTAACTTCAACTTCTTGCGGCGCTACTTGAACATTATCCGACACCAGCCAGGCGTTAATCCACGGAATCGGGTTAGAACGCGTTTCAAACGGCAGTTTCAACCCGACAGCCTGCATGCGAATGTTAGTAATGTACTCAACATATTGGCACAGAATATCTTTGTTCAAACCAATCATGGAACCTTCGCTGAACAGGTAATCTGCCCACTCTTTTTCTTGTTCCGCCGCTTGAACGAACAGGTCATAGCACTGTTGTTCACACTCTTTGGCGATTTCTGCCATTTCCGGGTCATCCTGACCAGAGCGCAACAGATTCAGCATATGTTGCGTGCCGGTCAGATGCAGTGCTTCGTCGCGAGCGATCAGTTTGATGATTTTGGCATTACCTTCCATCAATTCGCGCTCAGCAAAGGCAAATGAACAGGCAAAACTGACGTAGAAACGGATCGCTTCCAGCGCGTTAACGCTCATCAGGCACAGGTACAATTGCTTTTTCAGTTCACGCAGACTGACAGTAATAGTTTTGCCGGCAATCTGATGCGTGCCTTCGCCAAATAACTGGTAATGATTAGTCATCTCAATCAGATCATCGTAATAAGCGGAAATATCTTTCGCTCGTTTCAGAATCTCTTCATTGGTGACAATATCATCAAACACAACCGCCGGATCATTAACGATATTTCGGATGATGTGAGTGTAAGAACGTGAATGAATCGTTTCAGAAAAAGACCAAGTTTCAACCCAGGTTTCCAGCTCAGGGATGGAGATCAAGGGCAGAAAAGCCACGTTCGGGCTGCGGCCCTGAATAGAGTCCAGCAGCGTTTGGTATTTTAAATTACTGATAAAAATATGCTTTTCATGGTCTGGCAACGCATTGTAGTCAATGCGGTCGCGAGACACGTCAACTTCTTCCGGGCGCCAGAAGAAAGAGAGCTGTTTTTCGATCAGCTTTTCGAAAATCGGATACTTTTGCTGGTCATAACGGGCTACGTTTACCGGCTGACCAAAAAACATCGGTTCCTGTAACTGGTCGTTTTTTACTTGTGAAAAAGTGGTATAGGCCATAACTTCCTCAAATTAAATCTTACACGCGCCGCTTTCACAGTCGGAATCAGCAGATTCCACGACTTCTTCCAGGTCATCCTGAACGTCTTCCGCACCATCACGGGTATTGTGGTAATACAACGTCTTCACACCATATTTGTAAGCGAGCAATAAATCTTTCAGTAGCTGATTCATCGGCACTTTTCCACTTGGGAAATGTGTCGGATCGTAGTTGGTATTGGCAGAGATCGACTGGTCGATAAATTTCTGCATGATCCCAACCAACTGCAAGTAGCCATCATTACCAGGCATTTGCCACAAGAGTTCGTAAGCGCTTTTCAGACGCTCATATTCCGGTACAACCTGGCGCAAAATGCCATCTTTTGACGCTTTGATGCTGACGTAGCCACGAGGCGGTTCAATACCGTTGGTGGCGTTAGAGATCTGGGAAGAGGTCTCTGAAGGCATCAAAGAAGATAATGTTGAATTGCGCAGACCATATTGTTTGATATCGTTGCGCAATGTTTCCCAGTCATAGTGCAGCGGTTCATTGGTCAATGTGTCCAGCGCTTTTTTATAGGTATCGATGGGTAGGATACCTTTAGAATAGGTGGTTTCTTTAAACCACGGGCAAGCGCCTTGTTCTTTCGCCAGTTCATTAGAGGCTTTCAACAGGTAATACTGGATAGCTTCAAATGTTTTGTGAGTCAGGTTGTTAGCGCTGCCATCTGAGTAACGTACACCGTGTTTCGCCAGATAGTAAGCATAGTTGATGACGCCAATGCCTAATGTACGGCGCCCCATTGCGCCTTGTTTCGCGGCAAGGATAGGGTAGTCCTGATAATCGAGCAGGGCATCAAGGGCACGGACCGCCAGAGTAGCCAGTTCTTCCAACTCATCAAGATTTTCAATGGCGCCCAGGTTAAAAGCCGACAAGGTACACAGCGCAATTTCACCATTTTTATCATTGATGTCATTCAATGGCTTGGTTGGCAGTGCAATTTCCAGACACAGATTTGATTGGCGCACTGGTGCGACTAAAGGATCAAATGGGCTGTGAGTGTTGCAGTGGTCTACGTTCTGAATATAGATACGGCCGGTAGAGGCGCGTTCTTGCATCATCAGGGAGAAGAGCTCAACCGCTTTCAGACGTTGCTGACGGATATTGCTGTCCTGCTCATATTTGGTGTACAAGCGCTCAAATTCGTCCTGATCGGCAAAGAAGGCATCATAGAGTCCGGGAACATCGGATGGACTGAACAGGGTAATTTCTTCACCTTTGATCAGGCGTTCATACATCAGTTTGTTAAGTTGGACGCCGTAGTCCATGTGACGAACACGGTTTCCTTCAACGCCACGGTTGTTTTTCAGGACCAGCAGGCTTTCAACTTCCAGATGCCACAATGGATAGAACAGTGTAGCGGCGCCGCCACGAACGCCTCCTTGAGAACAGGATTTGACCGCGGTCTGGAAATGCTTATAAAAAGGAATGCAGCCGGTATGGAAGGCTTCGCCATTACGGATTGGGCTTCCCAGTGCGCGAATACGGCCTGCATTGATGCCAATACCAGCACGTTGAGAAACATATTTCACAATGGCGCTGGAGGTCGCATTAATGGAATCCAGGCTGTCGTCACATTCAATCAGTACGCAGGAGCTGAACTGACGAGTAGGGGTGCGTACACCTGCCATGATCGGGGTTGGCAGCGAAATTTTAAACGTCGAAGCTGCGTCGTAAAAACGGCGAATATAGTCCAGACGTGTCTCTTTCGGATAACCGGAGAACAGGCAAGCCGCCACCAGAATATAGAGGAATTGGGCGCTTTCATAAATTTCACCGGTAACGCGATTTTGGACCAGGTATTTACCTTCGAGTTGTTTGACCGCTGCGTAGGAAAAGTTCATATCACGCCAATGGTCAATAAACTCGTCCATTTGTTCGAATTCTTCTTTCGAGTAGTCTGCAAGCAAATGCTTGTCATATTTGCCCATTTTCACCATACGGGATACATGGTCATAGAGTGCGGGCGGCTCGAATTGACCATAAGCTTTTTTACGCAGGTTAAAAATTGCCAAGCGGGCGGCCAGATACTGATAGTCAGGTGCGTCACCGGAGATAAGATCCGCGGCAGCTTTGATCATCGTCTCATGAATATCTGAGGTTTTGATGCCATCGTAAAATTGGATTTGGGAACGCAGTTCTACTTGTGATACCGAGACATTTTTCAGTCCATCGGCTGCCCAGTTAACAACCCGGTGGATTTTTTCAAGGTCAATTCGTTCTTTGTGGCCATCACGCTTTGTTACTAGCAGACTATGGTTCATGGACAGGCATACCTTACATTTACTTTCAAATTCGCTCCCACCTGCTTTGTGTCTTTGACTTAGACCAAAACATAACCCCCTCAATGGCGGAAAAACCAACGAGAGAGTAGTGGTAATGGAATGTTAAGGAACACAATATGTAGGGGGTACACTAAATAATGACAACAAGATAATGTTAAAAGCGGCTTTTATCAAGTGCACAAAAATACGGATTCTTGTGGATAACTTGAGGACTAAATTTATTAAAAAGCCGGAAGCCTGCATCATTACTAGCGGTTGCTCTGACAGAAACACCGGCAAAAATGAGTAAAAAAATTCCTGAAAATATGATTTATTTGCCGATTTATTAATCTGTCAGGTGAATATGTCAGACATACTGGGTGTGTAACATATAATTGACGTCTACATTGTGACCAAGACTAAATTTATCCGTTAGTGGGTTATAATGCAGGCCGATAATATGCTTTTCCCGCAGGAATGTTCTGTCAATCCAGCTTATCAACTCTGATGGTCGGATAAATTTCTTCGCATCATGGGTTCCTTTCGGTACCATTTTCAGAATATATTCCGCGCCGATTACCGCCATCAGCCAGGCTTTTTTGTTGCGGTTAATGGTAGAGAAAAAGACATGCCCGCCGGGTTTCACTAGCTGAGCGCAAGCATGAACGACCGATTGTGGATCTGGGACATGTTCCAGCATTTCCATACAGGTGACGATATCGTAAGCCTGTGGATATTTTTCGGCGTGGCTTTCTACTGTTTCCTGTACATAAGTCACGGGGATACCTGTTTCAAGGGCGTGCAGTCTGGCAACTTGCAGCGGTTCCGTACCCATATCCAGTCCGGTCGCTTCTGCCCCTTCACGGGCCATACTTTCTGACAAAATACCGCCGCCACAGCCCACATCTAAGACTTTTTTACCGAAAATGCCGCCAGAACGCTGCAAAATATAATTCAAGCGTAGCGGGTTAATTCGGTGCAGCGGTTGAAATTCACCTTCCAAATCCCACCAGCGAGAAGCAATCGCTTCAAATTTCTCTATTTCCTGTTGATCAACATTGTTTGGGGTGGAAGGGGTTTTGATGTTCATCAGCGGTTGTCGCTCCTTAAACTTTCTTTAAACAGGCGGATTCACTCCGTTCTGCCAGGGTTCACTCAGTTCTGAGACAGTATACACGGCTTAATTTTTAAATACCCGTATCTGATTTTTATAAAACTGTTGGTTTGTGGTATAGTTCTAAACCTTTGAATTCGGAATGTATGAGGGATAGTGGGCTCCATGAGCGACATTGCCAGAGAAATCACCCCGGTCAATATCGAAGAAGAGCTGAAAAGCTCGTATTTGGATTATGCGATGTCTGTTATTGTTGGGCGCGCGCTACCAGATGTTCGAGACGGACTAAAGCCGGTACACCGTCGCGTACTTTATGCGATGAGTGTATTGGGAAATGATTGGAATAAACCCTACAAGAAGTCTGCCCGTGTTGTCGGGGACGTCATCGGTAAATACCATCCACATGGGGATAGCGCAGTCTACGACACGATTGTTCGTATGGCTCAGCCGTTTTCCCTGCGCTATATGTTGGTTGATGGTCAGGGTAACTTTGGTTCAGTCGATGGAGACTCAGCCGCCGCTATGCGTTACACCGAAGTGCGTATGGCGAAAGTTGCCCATGAACTGCTAGCGGATCTGGAGAAAGAGACTGTCGATTTTGTGCCGAACTATGATGGTACAGAGCAGATCCCGGAAGTGATGCCAACGAAAGTACCAAACCTGCTGATCAACGGTTCTTCTGGTATCGCAGTGGGTATGGCGACTAACATTCCTCCTCATAACTTATCCGAAGTTATTGATGGTTGTCTGGCTTATATTGAAGATGAAAACATCAGCATTGAAGGGCTGATGCAGTATATTCCCGGCCCAGATTTCCCTACTGCTGCGATTATTAATGGTCGTCGCGGTATTCAGGAAGCTTATCGGACTGGTCGCGGTAAAATTTATATCCGTGCCCGTGCGGAAATTGAAGTTGATGAGAAGAATGGCCGTGAAACTATTTTAGTGCACGAAATCCCTTATCAGGTCAACAAAGCCCGTCTGATTGAAAAAATCGCTGAGTTGGTGAAAGAAAAACGCATCGAGGGGATCAGCGCGCTTCGTGACGAATCTGATAAAGACGGCATGCGGATCGTGATTGAAGTGAAACGGGATGCGGTGGGGGAAGTGGTTCTGAATAACCTCTACTCCCTGACTCAGCTTCAAGTTTCTTTTGGCATCAACATGGTGGCCCTGCATCAGGGACAGCCGAAGCTGCTGAATCTGAAAGATATTATTTCTGCTTTCGTATGCCACCGCCGTGAAGTGGTCACTCGTCGTACCATCTTTGAATTACGCAAAGCCCGTGAACGCGCCCATATTCTTGAAGCATTAGCTGTGGCGCTGGCGAATATCGATCCTATTATCGAACTTATCCGTCTTGCTCCGACACCTGCCGAGGCAAAAGCCGCATTAGTTGCTAAGCCGTGGGAATTAGGCAGTGTTGCCGCCATGCTGGAGCGTGCCGGTGATGATGCCGCCCGTCCTGAATGGCTGGAACCACAATATGGTGTGCATGAGGGTAAATATTATCTGACCGAACAACAGGCTCAAGCCATTCTGGATCTGCGTTTGCAGAAACTGACCGGCCTGGAGCATGAAAAACTGTTGGATGAATACCGTGAATTACTGACATTAATTGGCGAATTGCTGTTTATTCTGGAAAATCCTGAGCGCTTGATGGAAGTGATCCGTGAAGAGTTGTTGGCAATTAGGGCGCAATACAGTGACGCCCGCCGTACTGAAATCACGGAAAATACGGCAGATATCAATATCGAAGATTTGATTAATCAGGAAGATGTGGTTGTCACCTTGTCACATCAAGGGTATGTCAAATATCAGCCGTTGTCTGACTATGAAGCGCAGCGTCGTGGTGGTAAAGGTAAATCCGCAGCGCGTATCAAAGAAGAAGACTTCATTGAAAAGTTGTTGGTTGCCAATACGCACGATACGATCCTCTGCTTCTCCAGCCGTGGCCGTCTGTATTGGATGAAGGTTTATCAATTACCGGAAGCTAGCCGTGGCGCTCGTGGCCGTCCGATTGTTAACCTGCTGCCGCTAGAGCAAGATGAGCGAATTACGGCGATTCTGCCGGTGCGTGAATATGAAGAAGGGTTGTACGTCTTTATGGCTACGGCCAGTGGGACCGTGAAGAAGACCGCGTTGCAAGATTTCAGCCGTCCACGCAGTGCTGGTATTCTCGCCGTTAATCTCAATGAAGGTGATGAGTTGATCGGCGTTGACCTGACTGACGGTAATAACGAAGTTATGTTGTTCTCCGCGGAAGGGAAGGTTGTTCGTTTTGAAGAGGGAGCGGTTCGTTCAATGGGGCGTACAGCTACCGGTGTACGCGGTATCAAACTGAATGGCGAAGACAAAGTGGTTTCTCTGATTATCCCACGTGGAGAAGGAGAAATTCTGACTGTCACTGAAAACGGTTATGGTAAACGTACCGCTGAAAACGAGTATCCAATTAAATCCCGTGCAACGCAGGGGGTTATCTCGATTAAAGTCAGTGAACGTAATGGTAACGTGATTGGTGCAATTCAGGTTGAACCAACCGATCAGATAATGATGATTACTGATGCTGGCACATTAGTACGTACCAGGGTATCGGAAGTCAGCGTTGTTGGCCGGAATACTCAAGGCGTAACACTTATTCGTACCGCTGAAGATGAGAAAGTTGTTGGTTTACAGCGGGTTGCTGAGCCTGAAGAGGATGAAGAGGGGCTGGCGGCAGAAGGGGAAGAATTGAACAGTGATAACGGCAATTCACCCGATGCTAACAGCGGCGAGTCAGTTGATCCGGTTTAAGTGAAGATATAATACCCTATGTATTTCAAGATGCATCGCGACGGCAAGGGAGCGAATCCCCGGGAGCATAGATAGCTATGTGACCGGGGTGAGTGAGAGCAGCCAACAAAGAGGCAACTTGAAAGATGACGGGTATATTTTTTACTTAATTAACAAACAGGTACTTCGGTGCCTGTTTTTTTAAAGGGATTTTTCTTAATATTAAAATATGCGATTGATGGGGCTTTGTAATCTTTAAACTCTGGTATATCTTGTCATTAATGACATTGAATAATGCCGGTTTTTATTAGGTAACCTTTTGAGATATCTTTCTTCTTTTCGTACATCGCTAAAAATATCCCGTTATCTTTTCCGGGTGCTTGGCCTAATGTTGTGGGCGTTAGGCGCTTTATTAACAGCTTTTTACCTGGTTAATATCTTTAATGAAGTCAAGTCGGATATTCGGCAAGAATACAATGCTAATTATGATTCCACACTCTCTTATGTGCGTCATACAGCAAGTGTTCTGCGGGATATCCAATATATGACCGAGAAGCATTTACTGAATTCTAATGGCAAAAATGCTATTTTTGATTTTCCACATAATAGCCCGGCGTTTTCTTATCATCCTTTGAACCAAAGCGCAGACTGTCGTACTTTTCGCAACAACACTCATAGTTATTTAAATTCGTTGAATAACCTTATCTTCTATTGGAAGGATAATCTTGCGGCGCCTCAGGGATTGAATCAGGTTTTCCTGGTGGGTACACAAAGTATGTGTATGGTGAGTTTTTCTATCCGTAATACCTCGACTGAGCCTGATACGCTGAAAAAAATAGTTTATGAAAATTCACGCAGACTTATCAGCCTGAAAGAACAAGGTAAAGAACGAAATGTTTATTGGGTTATACCTGGCGCAAGATCTGATAGCGGCCATCTCTACGTATTGGCGCCGGTATATGTCAATGGTCAGATGGTTGCAATGATAGGCATTGAACAATTCATCAGATTGGACTCTTTTATTCAAAGACAAGACCGCCCAATTTCAATAACGTTATTGAATCGCAGTAATCAACCTGTGTTGCACTATCCTGCAAATGATGACTATAAACTTCATTATGCTGATTATCAGTTGGAAGCGCCTTATTTTGGCTATGATGATAATTTTACTGATTTACTGCTGAAACGCCGGTTAATGCCATCTTCATTCAGTATCATCTATGCGCTGCCGCTGAAAACTATTTTTGAGGGTTTTAAACTACAGATTATTAGCAGCATTGTGCTTAATGTGTTATCTGCTTTTGTCATCATCATTCTGGTGTATCTGTTTGAGCGGAAAATGTTTGCTCCGGCTGAAGAGAATGCCATTCGGCTAGAAGAGCATGAACAATTTAATCATAAAATTGTCGCTTCAGCGCCGGTTGGGATCAGTATATTGCGGGTCAGTGATGGGAGTAATATTCTGAGTAATGAGTTGGCGCATAATTATTTAAGAATGTTAACGCATGAAGATCGGGAACGTATTATTCATATTATTTGTGACAGAACTAGCAGTTATGTTGATGTCGTCACCAGTAATAATCATCATCTACAAATCAGTTTTGTTCATTCCCGCTATAGGAACGAAGAGGTAGCGATTTGTGTTTTGGTTGATATTAGCGTCCGTGTACGGATGGAAAAATCATTACAGGAGATGGCGCTAGCATCGGAACAGGCTAACTATTCTAAATCTATGTTTTTAGCTACCGTTAGTCACGAATTGAGAACGCCGCTTTACGGTATTATTGGAAACTTGGAGTTATTACAGGCGCATTCGTTGCCTGCTGAATCTATTCGTTTGTTATCAACGATGAATAATTCTTCAGCGTTGTTGCTAAAAATTATCAGTGATATTCTCGACTTCTCAAAAATTGAATCTAAACAGCTTAAAATTGAGTCTAGGGAATTTTCCTGTCAGGAAGTTATCTCTCATGTTATTTCTAACTACCTGCCGTTAGTGGTGAAAAAACCGTTGACCTTGTATTGCTATTTTGAACCGGATGTTCCGAATTATATCTGCAATGATCCGGTTCGATTACAACAAGTTATATCTAATCTGTTAAATAATGCGATTAAATTCACTGATACTGGATGTGTAGTTATACATGTGACGGTTGATAGAGATTATTTATACGTCAGAATAAAGGATACGGGCGTCGGCATTTCTGATAAAGCGCTTGTTCAGTTGTTTGATCCATTTTTCCAGATCATGCCAAATACGGAAAGCTCATCTCAGGGAACGGGGCTTGGTCTGGCGATTTGTGAAAAACTTATCAATCTGATGGATGGTGATATTGAAGTCATTTCACAACCACAGATAGGGAGTATGTTTTCTATTCGCTTACCTTTATATGGTGCGAAATATAAGCCAAAAACTCAGTTAATAAATGAGCATCAGCGAAAAATCATCTTGGCTATACGTAATCTTTATCTGGAGGAATTTTTACAGCGTTTTCTGGTTCATCATGGCTTACACACTATTTTATATCGCGGGCAAACTACTAATGGTAGTGAAATTATTATCAGCGATTTCCCTGATGCGGTGACTTCCCAAGTATATGGTTATATTGAATTATCGACCGACTATATTGGCTCACCGGAGCAAATCAGAGAAAACTATTGGTTACACAACACTTACCATTTACATGATTTGCCGATAATGATTGAGCGGCTGATTTCATCGAATCATAATGTGGTATTAAATACCGCCCCACCTGTTTTTCAGGCAAATACCCGGTTTAATACTATTATGGTTCTGGTGGTGGATGATCATCCTATCAACCGCCGTTTATTGGCCGATCAATTGAAATCCATCGGTTTTCAGACAGCGATGGCAAATGATGGATTGGATGCGTTGGAATATTTGAAGAAAGGGGGGATTGATATCATTCTGACGGATGTCAATATGCCCAACATGGATGGTTATGTGTTAACAATGTACTTACGGAATGAGGGGTGTAAGTTGCCGATTATTGGTATTACGGCCAATGCACTGGCAGAAGAAAAACAGCGCTGTATTGATGCCGGAATGAATGATTGTTTGTCGAAACCTGTTTCCCTGGTGACTCTCAGGCAGGTATTAGCGGAGATGATTTGAAGCAATAATTTATACCCGTTATCTTTCAAGTTGCCTCTTTGTTGGCTGCACTCGCTCACCCCGGTCACATAGTTATCAATGCTCCCGGGGATTCGCTCCCTTGCCGTCGCGATGCATCTTGAAATCCATAGGGTATATAAAACAATTCCCGGTACAAACAATTCCCTGAACAAACAAAATGCCCGGCACAAATAAATAGTTGCCGGGCATCAGGACGACTTTCATATTAAAATAACGAGTGGTATCTACTGAACATTATTGTGTGTATCAATAGTGACAGAAGCAAGGTAATTGAGTAATGCAATATCGTTATTTACGCCTAGTTTTACCATAGCTGATTTTTTCTGGCTGCTGATAGTCTTGACGCTGCGTTTGAGTTTTTTGGCAATGTCTGTTACCAAAAAGCCTTGGGCGAATAGACGTATAACTTCACTCTCTTTTTGTGATAACGGTTTATCGCCATAGGGGGTTTTCGTCACTTTTTTCAACAGTTCGGAAACGCTTTCTGGCATAAATTTTTCCCCTTGGTTCAGGGCCGTCAATACATCGGGTAAATCTGTCGGCGCTCCTTGTTTTAAGACAATGCCTTCAATATCAAGTTCGAGTACAGCACTTAAGATTGCTGGGTTATTGTTCATGGTTAGAACAATGATTGATAGTCTGGGATAATGGCGTTTGATGTATTTAATCAAATTGATTCCATCGCCGTATATGTCGCCAGGCATAGACAGATCAGTGATCAATACGTTTGCTTTAATACAAGACAGATTGTTGATCAACGTAGTCGAGTCTTCCGACTCTGCGACGACGTTGATCCATTCAAGCCGCTCAAGTGATTTGCGGATGCCAAACAGGACAATTGGATGATCATCAGCAATAATGACGTTAAGGTTATTCATCTTATTAGTTACCCTGCTGCAATAGCCTTTTGGTGAAGGACTCAATACGGCTAATGCTATTCTTAATCTCTATTTCGTTACTGTCTGTTATGTGTTGTTCCAGTGTTTCGCAAGAAAGTTTGAGGAGTTCTAAGTCTAACATAGCAAAAACGCCTTTCAGGCGATGTGCTGTTTGCGAAAGCGATATCAGATCATATTGTTCTATATCAGTATACAGCTTATTAATATCTATCGGTACTGTCTCGACAAATAATTGTCGGTAATTGCTATCAATGAGCTGTTTTTGATAACTATTTATGACATTGCCAAAATCGTAATCACTGATTTCATCGCTAAATGCCGACGTTTCTAAATTTGCATTAAACTCGTTAAAACTGAAACTTCTCTCAATTAATAACGAAATGGCATTGATAACAGCTTCACTCAGATTGTAGTTACACCGAATATAGTCAGGTTTTATCTGCTCAAAACCGGCCAGATTATCAACCAGTAATATAGTCGATTTTGCCGAATCATAGGGTTTATCTGTCAACATGATATCGTATTCTCGATTCAAGCTTTCTTGCTTTTTATCGAAGTAAACAGCGCCATAATGATGCAGATGATTTTGCACAATCTTACGGATCTCCGTATTGCTGATATCCAGTAAGGCAGTAATGTCTTCCAGTAGCGGCGGACATTGGTCTTGGCCGATTATTAAAGGCAGACTGATAGCATAGTGCGTACCCAGGTTGGGTTTGCTGTTTATAGTAAAATGACCATTCAATTTTCTACATAATTGGTTACATAGATAAAAGGTCAGTCCTGAATTGGATTGATATTTATCACTTGTCGCTTGGCTTAAAAATGGGTAATTCAAATTTGTTAAATCTGTTGAATTAAGCCCGGCTCCTGTATCTATAATTTCGATTTGAATTTGTTCTTTGTATTCCTGGGAATAATTAACGATGAGAGATATTTTGCCATAAGATGTGAGCGTGATTGCATAATTGACTAACATCAGGACAATTTTACTGATGGCGGTGCTATCGCCAATAAATAGTGATTCAGGATTAATATTACAATGATAATAATAATTCAATCCCTTATTATTCATCTTAGGAAACACTTTTTTAATAATATCTTCTAAAATGACTGATAATGAAAACGACTCATTTTTTGCTTGCCATTCCCCTGATTCTAATTCATTGAGTAATGAAATATTCTCGATCCAGTCGGATATATACTCGGATTTAGTTAATAAATTATCGACGATACGAACATTATTTTCTTCTGTGAGAATTTGTTTCAGTTGGTAAGCGATATGATCTAACTCCTTTATTGGTTGTTTTAACTCAGAACGAATGTTGGTCAGCATGAATCGCCGAGCTTGTACACTCTTATCGTGTTCCAGGTGAGCAAGTTGTAGACGCCTGCTAATTAAGGCTTCCTGATCTTTATCTTGCAGTAAAAACAGATAAGTTTCCGGCAACAGGCGCATGCTGTACATTTTAATTTCATAGACTGAATCGTCAATTGATGTTTGGATGACACCATGATGTTGCTTTGCCATCATCTTAATTTTATTTAAATCGACATTCGGCAACAGATGATCGGCAATGTTATTGCACATAATTATTTGATTTACTGAAAAATCGTAAATCAGTAGGCCAATCGGAATATTAGAGATAATATCGTGACTTAATGCATCCTTGACTTGTAACTCGCGGCTCATAAGGGCGTTTGGAGCGATATATTTTCGACGAATGTAGATAAGCCCACCCAAAGACAGGATAATAAATACTGAATCAGCTAGTAACAACCAGATGTTTCTGTATAACAAATCGATTAGCAAATCTTTGAGTGATATCCGATACAACAGTTTGTATTGCGTACCTTTGAGTGATTGAGAAAATTCGAGCCAGAAACCATTCTGTGAGATATTGACTTTGTTGATTTCATTAGGAGGTTGTTCGTTATCCGACAATAAACTGAAATTTGCTGCTGCCATATCCATAGGAAGAAGATGACAAATAGGTAAATCAAAAGCGATAACTGTTGCCAATTGACCCGGTGAATTGAATGTTGCCCGGTAAGTATAAAAATAGATATTTTCGCCATTTAACTTACGGATTGATGAAATATTTTCCCGTTCATCTAACGCGGTGGATTGCATTAGCATTTCTGAACGTTTTGATTCGGCGGTAAGTGTTAAATAACTCTCTTTAAATCTCAATTCTGGTTTAAGAATAGAGTGAGTTGTGATCAGAAACAGACTGTTATCTTTACCATTCAGATAGTACATGGAGTTGTATTCATTGCGAGTGCCCCACAAAATCTCCATGTAATTGGAAAGGCGTTGTGCCAACTCTACACTTGCAGCGCTGTGGTGACCGAAAACAATCGTGTCGATAGTTTGATAACGATTCTCAAGCCAGTAAACATCAGGTCGTAGCTTCATCGGCGTGACGGATTCTTGCGGTCTAAAAGATGAGCTATTGGCTTGTTTAAAGATAGAATTAGCGTGGTAACGATAATCTTCTATCTGTAATACTATTTTGGTTGCGACACTATTTAGCGCATACTTTTTCCCCATTAACCAGGCATTGAAGTAGTTATAGCTGTATAAAAACAGGGAAACGAAAAGCAGAATAATGAACAGACCGTAGTAACGGTTTATGGTTGATGAATTAATAGAAAATTGTTTGTTATACATTCGTTGAGTAAAAGCCTTATTAATTGCTTGGCTGTTTAGCGAGCTCGTTAAATTGGTGAATCTCATGATTCGATGTATTTAGGCTAATTTTAGCAGGATTGGGGCGGGAAAGGATATTGTAGATTGAGGATTGAGCGAACAGTAAAGAAATTACAGAATTTTTACGATAGAGACTAGACATATTATCATGTTAAGAGCATAATCCCGCGTCATGGAAGGATGGCCGAGCGGTCGAAGGCAGCGGTCTTGAAAACCGCCGATGGGAAACCATCCTAGAGTTCGAATCTCTATCCTTCCGCCAAATACTAACCTCATGCACTTCTGGTGCATGAGGTTTTTTTCATTCCTGTTATTGTTAAGTGCCTTAAAGGCCATTGTCGCGGGTTTATTCATCTATTGAATGGCGAATGATGAGGGATGAAAGTCCACAGCCCGGTTGACTTGAAATCTATCAAGTCCCGACTATAAGTCTATGCTGCGGTTGTTGGGGGCGAGTTGTATTTGTAATTTATGGTGTGTCCACGATTTATTGACAAGAATGGTTTTTCAGGACGGATTCTTGTTCAATAAAACCGTGGAAATGGTAAGAAATTAGACTTTTTTAATCGGCTTTGAATAGCATAGTTACAGCGGTTACGAACATAATAATAGCCGCACCTTTAAATAACATCCGTTGTGCCCGTTGGCTTGATAGCAAATGTCGAATACTGAGAGCGCCGAGAATAAATACCGCTCCTACGCTGAATAAAACAAGCACCGTCAGTGGTACTAACATGAGCCCCCAGTTTTGCAACGAGATAGATTCCATGTTAATTACCAAAGGTAATAGCGCGAGATAGAAGGCAATGGTTTTAGGATTGCTTAACGTTAGAGTGAGACCAGATAACCAGGCCGCAGCCAACTCTTTTTTCTTTATGGGTTGGTCTTCACCAATGGGTTGATGATCAGCAAACCAGAATTGCCATGCCAAATAACTCAAATATAGTGCCGCTCCCCATCTTATAGCAACAAATAAGGTATCAAAGCTACTTGCAATAACGGACAAACCAAAGACTGCAAAAGACAAATAAGTGAGATCGCCGATAATCAGGCCAAATAACACACTAAATCCTGCTAACGCGCCACTGCTCACACTTCTGGCAACTAATGCTGCCATTCCTGGGCCGGGTATCGCCGCAGCAACAGTCAATGCCGCTGTATAGGTTACTATTTGTGACACTTCTAGCATATCTTTCCTCTCAAAATTACACCTTGAAGTAACAGAACATAAAAATGTCACTTGCGTATGCAAGTGACAAATAAGGGCTCTTTAATATATACCCGTCATCTTTCAAGTTGCCTCTTTGTTGGCTGCACTCACTCACCCCGGTCACATAGTTATCTATGCTCCCGGGGATTCGCTCCCTTGCCGTCGCGATGCATCTTGAAATCTATAGGGTATAGACAATAACGACATTTTTCTAATACTGAACGTCTTAAGTTTGGCATATTTTTATCCAAAACAGTTAAGACATTTTTATTAGTTGTCGGATGACTTCCCGAGAAAATACCATATCTTGAACAGCCAAACCAACGGATTGAAAGATAGTCACACCTTGATCGCACAAATTGGAATGAGATTGAGAAATGGTACCAATTTCTATTCCAATGTCTGACCCGTTAAGAATACCTTTCTCCCTTGCTTTAATAACAGATTGAGAGGCAGCAAGTACCGATTCATTGGAATCAGTAAATAGGGTGGTATTGCTATACATATCTTCGCTAAGTTCCTGAAAGCCCAAGGCCGAAGCGCCAATAGCATTGACATGACATTTAACCGGCAACTCTTTTCTATTGAGTATAGGGGCACGCGATGCTGTGGTCGTGCAAATGATGTCACTATTGAGTACAGCCTCAGCAGGTGAGGCTGTGATCGAAATGGGAAGATTAAGTGTATTATCACACCATGTGGCAAATTCACGGCATCTTTCTGCATTGCGACCCCATAAAGTGACTTCTTTAATTGGGCGCACATATAACATGGCTTGCAAATGTGCTTTTGCTTGTAAGCCGGTGCCAAGTATTGCCAGCCGGCTGGCATCCTTTGCAGCAAGAAGATGGGTTGCATAGGCAGAGGCGGCGGCCGTGCGAATTTCTGTGATAGCGCTTGCATCTACCGCAGCAATCCCTGAAACACCTGGTTCGTCGTAAACCAACACACTACCGATGTGTGAAGGTTTATCGCTGTTGCTTTGAAATCTTACTACCACCGATTTTAACCCAAACCCCTTGTATGGCCCCTCCTTAATATAAATCGGCATGGTGCCCATTAAGCCGTCTTCGCCTTTAACGATATTGCGCAAAGGTTGTTCTACTTTTCTCTCCGATTGCAATTTAAATGCTATTTCACTTAGCTTAAGGCTGAGTTCCATAGTCAAATAACGTTCAACGGTTTCTTTATCGACATAAAGCATATTGATGCCTTTTAATATCAGTTATATACCCGTTATCTTTCAAGCTGCCTCTTTGTTGGCTGCACTCACTCACCCCGGTCACATAGTTCTCTATGCTCCCGGGGATTCGCTCCCTTGCCGTCGCGATGCATCTTGAAATCCATAGGGTATAGATCGTCCAGCTTGAATTTATCATCAATTTCAGTTCCGGCAATGCTATTGAGAATTGTCGACATATTCTTTTGAGAAACACCTAACACGACATCCAACATATTCTGTTTGCTAAAACCGCGGCTTAAGAATAGATCAATGGCATCTCTTTTCAATTGTCCGCGGCAGTAAATAACCTCTATGGTAAATTCACGTAGCGCCAATAATCGTGGGGAGAGATCGTCGGTTTTTTCAATCAATGCCTTAACCGTTTTTTTGTCCACACCATTATGAATTGCAATATAAGCGTGTGCCTGAACCGTATAATTACAACCATTTTCTATGCCGGTTGTAATCCACACCACAGCTTTTTCCTCTTCATTCAGTGAACTATCAATAAATAGGTCGTGTGCTCGTTGGTAAGCGGCTAATAGTGAAGGTGATTCTGACATATAACCACTTTGGTTAGGTATCCAGCCGAAATCATTAATAGAACTTTGAAGTAATTTTTTACTTTTTTCAGGTGTAGTAGTAATAGTGTGTAGAGTAAGTAAAGACATAATAACCTCTGTATTTTATATTGAAATTTTAAATAGATCTATATATTTTCTTATTTTAAAGCAAGGCTAGCTTTTATGTGGCTGTAAATACTGACCAAAGCATTTGAATCGGTCGAATATGAGAAATAAATTTTAAATTATGTAATTTTGCTGCCACTTCTGTCGTGAGTGCGGCATCCACCTCTGAATTAGCGACGGCTTTTGCCGCTGAACTGGTTGAATCTTTAAAGATAATGTCTGCAATTTTTAGATTATCAGGCAACAACTCAGGGATTAAAGCCTTTGGCGCCGGATGAGTTGCAATGACGATATTATCTGTAGTTAATTCATCACGAACAGCGATACCATAATTAGGCGTGTAATTTAAAAATGCGGATGACAAGTTAAACCTGTTATCCATATAAAACTCACTGATATTGTAATAAGCATTGGCTACTACCAATGCCTGACAGTTGTTTAAAATAATTTGATTACTCGCTTCTTCGTAAGTATTACATAAAGCAACTTGGTAACTTTTGGCGACTTTATTTTTAATGGCGAATTCACCAAAACGAATAGCGGATTGTTCGCTACTTGTACCTGATGGGCCTAAGGTAGCAATATTTAGAACATCAAATGTATCTTTGTTGAAACTAAAAAAAACACATTCCATGATGTTTCTCCTGGAATTACACTAATAAACCGGGTTTAACCAATGTGAGAATTGATCTATTCTGCCTCTAATAATTTCTTGGTAATCTTTGGCAATAACATTGGCTATAGAATCTTCTTTTTGTATATATAATACATTGTCTATTTGCGAAACAATTGATATTTCAATGCCAGTACCTGTTAAAAAGCAGGCATCTGCTTCATAGAGATCCTTTTGTTGAATTTCTGACTCAATACAGGGAATATTGCGGAATTTACAAATATCGAAAACAGATTGTCTGGTTATTCCATTGAGTATGCCAGCGCTAAGGGATGGTGTAATAACGCAATTATCCTTAACAATAAAAACATTTGATGTACTTGCTTCTGCACACATGCCTTGTTCATTTAGCATGATAGCATCATCAAATCCATTTTCTTTGGCATCTTCATGAGCCAGTGCGGAATTAACATAAGTGCCGGTAATTTTGGCAGATGATGGAATTGCCGCATTTGATACACGTCGCCATTTTGAAATAAGGCATTTAAACTCTGCTTTTTTGGCATAAGCGCCCATAGGTAAAGCGTTAATACAGAGGGTTGAATTGACGCCGCTTAGCTTAACGCCAAATTTTTCACCCGGCATTAACGACTTTTTAAGCGCTAATGGCCTGATATAAATATCTTGTTTGAAACCATTTTTAATGATGATGTTTTTAGTAATGTCGGTTAACTCCTGACTGGTATAGGGCAACTCAATTTTTAATGTTTTAGCTGATTGAATTAACCGTTCATAGTGCTCATGCACTCTAAAGAGATTAAGTTGGTTATTGTCTTGATCCCAATAAGCCCGGATTCCTTCAAATGTACCGGTGCCATAATTTAAAGCTTGTGTATTGGCAAGAAAGGTCGCATTGCTAAAATTGAGATATTCCCCATCTAGAAATACAATCCAATCTTTATTCACTGGGCTAACGATATTATTTGTCATTTAGTTGCCCTCTTTTTCATGATTTCTAAAGCTGAATTTCGTTCAATATTGTTGGTATCATCTCTCAGATCATGGATACGTGCTGCTTTCCAGCTTACCATTGCTGCGGTTCCAATAAGTCCACCAACATCTCCTACATGGATGTTGACATGCATATTGAATTTGGATTCCATTTTTTGTTTTATCTTGCTAATGAGTGACGCATTATTTAACTCATCACATGGCTCTAAAGTGATCTTTAGCTCATCTGTACCGGTGGTATTGTTGATTTCAATAAAGTATTCGAAACAATATTCGAGTTCTTCAAAGATGGCATTTTCGATATCAAAAGCATAGACATTAGCATTGTTTAATACTAATACATCTTTTACTCTGCCGATGGGTTCTATTTCCCATTGATTTAAGCCTATTGCTTTACACCGAACCATATCCCCTGTTTTGTAGCGAATCAGAGGTTTATTCCCTTTATATAAATGGGTAATTACTAATTCACCGGCAACGTGATTATCACCAACATTGAGTTTTTGCTGAGTAAAAGGGCAAATGAGTTCGTAGTAATTGTTGTATGGAATAGTAATAAGCTTATTGGTGTCGTTACAAGCTGCCAGGATTGACGTTTCTTGTGAAGCATACATGCAGTTGTAAATTTTGGCGCCCCAATTCCGAGATAAGTTTCTTAATCTATTTGGCGTAATGAGTTCGCCAAGAACTAAAATGATCTCGATACCTAATTCTTTTGCATCACATGCATTATTTCGGCAATATTTTAGCAACTCAGCGGCGACTGCGGGTGTGCAAACTAAAGCGGTTATTTTGAGGTCTTGTATTAGCCTTAACACTCTGTGCATACCAACAACCGGCGAACGAGGCCACATTTTGATAACGGTATGCCCTAAACTGCGAAATACATCTTCAAATGTATCTCCAGTGGAGTGCAATTCCGTTGGACCCATTACGCCAATAATGTGTTGTTTGCCTTCCTGATTAAAAATAGACTCATATTGCAGAGTCAGAAAACTATTATTGACTAAAGAATCTATTTCATTGCGAGGACAGGGCGTGGATGGCCCAGTTGTTCCCGTGGTTTCATAATATATCCAGGCATTGCTCAGGCTATCTGAAGATATCGTATTTCCTGCCTTACTTAAATCTAGTTTTGTGGTAAAGGGCAGTTTTTCAACAAATGAGGATAAATTGTCATCATTATTTGGGTTTATTGTATTTAGGCGATCTTGATAGAAAGTTGAACCATTTTTTGTATAATTTATGATTTCTTTCAGCTTTTCATATTGTATTTTTTCCAATGCGGAGATATCTATCTTGCCAGATAGATATTTTTTTAACTCAGTAAGATACTTCAGCCCTAATTCATGAAGATCGGTTCTAAAAATGGAATACATATATGCTACCTGGTTATTTATAAAGTGGTAAGTTGCCGGTGAGTTTATTGATATCTTTCTTTGGTCCAACTATGCCAATGCCGGACAACTTCAATTCATCCGAATGCTCAGCAGATAATTTTCCTTCGTATTCCTCATATGTTCTGCATGATTGCGCTAAACAGGAAAAAGGGCTCAATTTAAAATTATCGTTAGATTTTAATTCATTATGAATAGCATCCAGTACATCATGGCTTGCTTTCAAAATAGGCAAAGGCGTCTTAATGACACCGGGATAACAGATGCTATCTTTACTAAAGACATCGTGCCCTACAATGCCGTTAATATTTCTGCCAATTGAAACACTAATGACGCTCAATGCATTCATGGCTAACCCAAGCGGCAGACTATCAGCGATAACGACGACACTTTTATGTAGGTTTTCGTCAAACTCCATACGACTTTCCTATTGATTGAGTAAAATTTATCAACTTATTTACATCGATAATAATATCAGAGACTGTCCATGTACTTATTTCTTTCCATAGCTCGACGCCTTTTATATGATCGGGATGATGCATATATATGTTCAGGTCTTCGTAACTTTCAAAGTAACCAATTAAACTAAAGTCAATTGATTGTTTTCTGTCTACCGTACTGCGACCACAAAACCATCCTTTTATTTCACTTATCTCATTTATATGATTTAAAGTCACCTTCTCGGCTAATATGGCTTTTTCACTATCCCAGCTTATTCCATCCTTGAAGGTAAATAAGACTTGATGTGCAATTAAGTTATTTTTTCCCAGCATAATTTACCTCATAATTGATAATTTTGAGTTATAATAACCTATAGAAATGATTTAACTTACACTTAATATTAGCGCATACCTAGTTTAGTTTTTTTGATTTGCGTCTAATTTAAATAGCATATTGCATTTATAGCAGTCAACTATTTCCCTGTGGTAATAATTCAAAGCAAAGTGGAAAAATTGTGATTCTGACAATGGTAAGAAAGCTATTATGGCTTGTTTCTTAAATGTCTTATCTTCCGCTGCTACCAAACAATAAGGCTATTTTATGACCATAACCTATTCTCTGATAGGTGATAAAGGTAATAAAATATTTCGTTACTATTTCTGATTTGTCAGTAAATGAGCTGTTTTTTTGATGTTAAAATAACCAGATCGTCGGTTGCATCATAATAAGGAATTAAAGCAGTTTTGAGGATTCATGGCGGTAGCCTTGCATTAGTGGGCTTTCAAGTCATGGTATGTTGTTAAGTATGTCATCAATGATAAGTGTTTTGGTAATATTTTTAAATAATCTATTATTTATGCTTGATTGTTTGCGTTGGGTTGTAATATACTGCGCACGCTTTCGGGGGCTAGCCCTGAAATACGCCGGCTTAGCTCAGTTGGTAGAGCAACTGACTTGTAATCAGTAGGTCACCAGTTCGATTCCGGTAGCCGGCACCAAATCAAATAAGAAGCCGTTATCTTTTCATAAGGTAACGGCTTTTTTCTTGCTTCATTTCGGATTGTTCTGTTTATATATCCAGTAATTTTTGCTATTTTCATCCCCTGTTTAAATCGATATCTGAATTTATCGTATAGTTAAACTTACTGTCAGGCAGTTCGGAATGAAACAGAATAACTAAGAATAAAAGATGTCAAACTTTTAAATAATGCAGATTTATTTTCGCTGGTAAAAACTAACAGAGAAAAATATTAGTGTTTGGGATGTCTGTTTTCCAGACATGAAAGAATGTTTGCTATAGGCGTATGTCCATCTATTCGTTTGGCAGGAGCTGAAAATAAGATGAGATAAAGTAGGAAATAGTAGGGGTATTAGATGCTGTGAAAGTATGTCAGATAAAATTAATTTCAGATCAGGAGAATATTTTTGCTAACTATCTACTGAATAGCATAAGTTTAAAAGTCTCATTGATCAGAAGAGGATATAGTCTGACAGTGTTAAAACTTTTCACGTAGATATTTACCTGATAATCGGTAATTTATCGTTAATAACATTAATCCTGTCGATGTCTTAAATGTCTGGTCTAATCTAGTGGAGATATTTAGAATGGGGTTATTGAGATCTCGCATTTGCACCGGTTAGTTGCTTATCACGCTGTAAACAGGCCGATTTCTGTGGTCTTCGGCATAGGTGTAGGAACCATTCTTAATCGGCATTTTACGAAGGGTTTCAAAGTGGAACCAAAATATTTTTTACACTCAAATATCCATGAGGCAAAAAATATGTGCTATTTTTTATTTAATGCATTTTTCATCTCATAATAAAAAGGGGGTGTTATGTTGCTTGAAAAATTTTGATAAATAATAAAGAACATGCGTGTTGCTTTAGGCGCTAAGCGTTTTAAAGGAAGGTACATTAGAGGATTAAATGAAGATTATAAATTTGTATAATAAATACGTAGATGAGGAAGATAAACACCTTATGACCATCCGTATTAATACCGATATTTATGTGTTTTCCTCTGAAACTAAGCTTGGTCCAGAATAGGGATTATTTACTATTTGTGTTTAATGGACTAAGTAAGCATGTGTATTTAAACGATGTAGTTACGTAGCAGAGAAACACAAAAATAGAGAATGATAAATTTGTTATAATGCCGAATGCATGGATGCATGAGACCATCATGAAAATAATTTTTACTACTATTTGTTACTAAAAGTTAAGGTCAAAATATATGCGCAATATTCAACAAGTTTTAGAGTGTTGGGGCGGTTGGGTTGATGATGCCACAGGTGTTAATTGGCCGCCGATCGCTGCTGGATTTAAAGGTCTAATTGCGTCAACTCGTTCATTACGCCCTTCCTGCTGTGATAACGATGGCTTGATCATTGATGCTTGTATCGCAAAGTTGCAGACGGTAGATAAGTCTGAAGAAATTGAAGTTTTATTTATGTACTACGCTTTGGGGATTTCCAAACGATCCATCGCGCGTTTAATTAAAGTGCCTGATATTGAAGTACGTTCCCGATTGCAAAAGGGTGAAAGTTTTGTTCAGGGATGCTTGGCTATGCTCGATATTAAGTTAGAAATGGACGATGAAATACAAAAACACAAAAAGCTTGCGCGTACGCAAAAAGCTATGGTAGTGTACTAATTAGTTAAAGTTGCGAATAAGCGCAAAGGCTAGTAAGCCTTGATTAAGCTTAATAAGCCCCGATAGAAATATCGGGGCTTTTTTCATTCAGCTTTTGCAGATAATAAGGTCACATTGTGTTGAGGTCGCATTGTGTTGAGGCTGCATTGTGTTGAGGTCGCATTGTATTGCGGCCTTTTTCGTATTTGCCGTCGCGAATTACTTACGCCTATTTTTTTACCTTTTTCGCGGTCGGTATCCCTATTAAATCAATCATAACTTGGTGCTGAGAACTAAACCCTTATACAGGCTTGGTTTATCTAGTCACAGGGCGAGTTATTGCTGTTTGATGGAGGTATTTTTGATGAGCAACGGGAGTGATAAAGCGGGTTGGTTAACACCTGTCACATCTGGGCCTGAGTACGATGATGAGCTGGAGCACATACTGAGTCGTTGGGTGATCGGTGTTTCTGGTTTGTCTGACGATAAAGTGCGTTCTCGATGGACATCAGCACAACTGCTTCCGTTACCGGCAGATGATGACTGGTGTGATTTTGTTATCACGGATTTTATTGCGGATGCCTCGCCTGCTTTTGAGAACCAGACTGATGAAGGAACCAAGTTATGGCGTCATGAAGAAATTGTGTGCTTGATTTCCTTTTATGGCCCGAACAGCCAACGGTACGGCGCCCGTTTTCGTGATGGGCTGGCGGTCAGTCAGAACAACGACGAGTTGGAGCGTTTCGGCCTTTCAGTAGACAAACTCAGCCGGCTGACGTCTTTACCGGAACTTATCAATAACCAGAAGGTGCGTCGTTATGACATGACGATCACCTTGCGGCGAAAAGTGGTGCGTGAATACGGTGTTAAATCACTGGTGGAAGCGCCTGTCAAATTCTTAGGAGATTAAATTATGCAGGGTTTACCTGTTTCAAACATTATCAATGTCACGTTGAATATGGCTCCTCATGCGGCTCAGTCCCGGAACTTTGGTGCGTTACTGATCATCGGCGCAAGCAACGTGATCAATCCTCACGAACGTTTACGCCGGTATTCGGATATCGATGGCGTCGGTGCTGATTTTGGACTGACTTCACCAGAATATCAGGCCGCAGCGCTTTATTATTCCCAGTCGCCACGTCCTGTTGATTTATATATTGGTCGGTGGGCTAAGGAGAATGTGGTCTCCTCTTTACAAGGAGCCGTATTGGATAAACAGCAGCAAATTATTAGCAAATTTACTGTTGTCACCGATGGTTCTTTTAAGTTGACGATTAACGGTAAAGAAACGGTATACAACGGCATTGATTTGAGTAAAGAGACCAATCTAAATGGAGTCGCTCAACGGGTGGCGGATAAATTGAAAGATTGTTCAGTCACATATGATAGCTCCTCTTCACGTTTCGCTATTATGCCGAATTCAGCGAATATTGTTGGTTATATTTCACCAGCAACGATGGGAACTTATATTGGCGATTTATTAAAGCTGGACGAAATATCGGGTGCTACCGCTATCGAATCTACCAAAGCAGAAACCATTGCTGAGGCGGTAGCGACGCTGGGTGCAGCATCCAGCGGCTGGTATGGGCTGGTTATCGCTGATAATTCTCTGACGGATGAAGATATTCTGTCTGTTGCTGATTACATCGAGTCTGCATCTGTTTCCCGTATCTATGGACATACAGCGCAAAAAGCAGACGTATTGGATGCTGACGTTAAAACTGACATTGGTTCAAAACTGAAAGAGAAAAACTATCAGCGCACACTCTGGCAATATTCAACCGGTAAACCTTATACCGTCGCTTCTCTATTTGGACGTATGTTTACCGTCAATTTCAACGGTAATAACACCACTATTACCCTGAAATTTAAACAGGAACCCGCTGTAATCGCAGAAAACCTCACCGCAACGCAAGCCAATATATTGAAGATGCAAAACGGCAACGTTTTTGTTAAATACAGCAATGATACTGCCATTATTCAGGAAGGTGTCATGGCGAATGGGGATTTTATTGATGAGCGTCATGGCTTGGATTGGTTACAAAACTACGTTCAGAACAATCTTTATAACCTGCTTTACACCAGCACCAGCAAGATCCCACAGACTGATGAAGGTGTTACACGTTTAATCACCAATATTGAACAGTCACTTTCTCAGGCGGTGACAAATGGATTAATCGCTCATGGCGTATGGGGAGGCGATCCAATCGGCGCATTGGATACTGGCGCAACATTGACCAAAGGTTATTACGTTTACGCACCGCCAATTGCGACACAGGCACAGGCTGATCGAGAAGCTCGAAAAGCGCCAGTTATTCAGTGCGCAATCAAATTAGCAGGCGCTGTTCACTACGCTGATGTCATTATTAATGTAAACAGATAAGGGTTGAAAATGGCTACATATTCTTTTCTTGATGTTTCCGCTTCTATTACGGGAGTCGGCGGCTCTTTTGATCTTGGTAACGGCGCCGCGCTTTCGGATGAGGGGATTACAGTCACCATGTCGGAGAGTAAAAACACCATGACCACTGGCGCAGACGGAGAAGTCATGCATTCATTGCATGCAACCAAGTCTGGAACCATTACGGTTAATTTACTTAAGACCAGTTCAGTCAACGCCAAACTGAATGCGATGCTCAGTGCGCAATCACTTTCATCAGCAGCATGGGGCAATAACGTGATTGTTATTCGCAATAAACAAAGTAACGACATTGCTGTTGCACGTTCCGTCGCCTTTCAGAAACAACCTGATTTGCAGAATAGCAAAGCCGGTAATACCGTTGCCTGGGTATTTGATTGTGGAAAAATCGACATCATGTTAGGCACATTCTAACCAACTTACTTCACAACCATTTAAATCACTGTCAAATCTGCCGGAGCATTTGTCCGCATTTTTAACATCGGACTTATGCTGCGGTAGTTTGAGTGAGCTTGAGGATAAGTGATCATGGAATTTGAAATTGATGGTAAAAAATATCGCGGTGGTAAACTAAACGCTTTTCAGCAACAGGATTTAGCGGTGGCTTTGGCTCCGGCTATTCCGGCGCTTGGGCCGCTGATGAAAAAGATCGTGACAGCTAAAAGTGATGATGGGATAGCGGGCTTTGAAGAAGTGCTCCCTTATTTGGTTGAATCCATCAACGCATTAGGAAAATCCAACCGGCATGAAATTAATGATATTTGTTTATCAGTAGTTTCTCGTGAACAAAATGGTATTTGGAGCCGGATTTATGATCCTGATGGACAGGTATTGATGTTTGATGACATCAACGGCTTCGAATTACTAAAAATTGTCGGTTTTATTATTCGAGACTCATTGGGAAATTTTTTTCCCGCCCCATTAGAGAGCGCAATGTAATCCCAGGACAAGCCAGTTTAAATTTTGAAACCCTCCCGAAAGGGCGTGATTATCTATTACGCCCAGTCATTGCGGGCATGTGCCGTTATGAATCATTGAAAAATGGTGTTCTTGACCTGGCTGATATTGCATTGATGAATGATGCCCTTGATGTTAAATCGGAAAATGAAGCCGTGATAGAGAGGTGGCGAAGTGAGCAATAACGTTGAAACAACGAAAGATTTTCTGGGATCGCTTAAGTTTGATGTTGATGAAGCCGGACAGAGTAAATTTATATCTGTTATCGCTGAAGTCACGGCTAATGTTCTCAAAATGGGGGAGGAAATTAAAAACGCAGCCCTAACGGTTATTAACTTCACCACTCAAATTGCTAGCGGTTTGGATAAACTTTATTGGCAGTCACAGAAAACAGGGGCAACGGCTGAAAAAATTAAGGCCATTGGTTACGCCGTCAGTCAAGCAGGCGGAAGTGTTGAAGGGTTTAATCAATCTCTTGAGGGCGTTGCCAATTTCCTACATAAAAATCCAGGTGGTGAAGGATTATTGCGGAACATTGGCGTTCAAACCCGAGATGTAAATGGCAACCTTCGAGATACTGCATCTTTAGTAGCACAGGTGGGTGAGCAGTTATCGAAAATGCCGATGGATCGCGCTAATCGATATGCCAGTAAACTGGGTATTGATGAAAATACTTTGATGGCTATGCGTCATGGGATTGGTCAATATGTCGTTGAATATCAGGACATGGCGAAAACCGTAGGTTATAACCCGACTAAAGCAACGCAGCAATCTCACCAATTTATAGCGCGCATGAATGCTTTAGACAATTTGTTTGGGATGATAAAAGAAAAAATAGGCGCAGATTTGGCGGGGGGATTGACTGGACGCGTCGAATCATTTCAACAAATCATCCTGCTTAATTTCCCTAAAATAGAAAAGGTTATTACTCGTGTATTGAATGTCGTACTGGGTTTGGCTGATGGTATAACATTATTAGTCACTCGCGCTGGTGAAGCTATTAGTGATTTAATTGGCTGGTGGGACAGACTGGATGACAGTACAAAAACGGTTATTAAAGCACTAGGTGGCTTACTATTTGCGTGGAAAATTTTAAATACCGCCTTTATGACTTCGCCGATAGGGATGATTACTGCACTGGCGGCGGCGCTACTTTTGCTTTATGAAGATTATAAGATCTGGAAAGAGGGCGGTAAGCATTTTATTGATTGGGATAAATGGAAACCCTCTATTGATGAATTCCTTAAAGCTATTGAAAAAATCTCTGGTTGGATAAATCAAGGGGCCAAAGCCGTTGGTGGTTGGGAAAATGTATTAAAGGGATTTGCGACCTTCATTGCAGTTGCATGGGCTGCGAAGATGATTAAAGGAATATCCAGTGTGACAAGTGAGATTCTTAATTTGGCTAAAGCGTCAAAATTTGTCACCAGAGGCGGAATATTAGGTAAAGTGGGAGTTGCTGGAGCCACTGCTGTTGTATCAGAGCCATATATCGATAAAGCACTTAATCGGGCTTTTGGTGGATATGATTACTTTCAGCGAATTAGGACTGCGAAAACTTGGCATGATTTTGGTGCTGCTCTTATTGGGGAAGGTAATGCCTATTGGGATAAAAAAGGGAGTTGGGTAGATAAACGTGGAGAAAGCACTCTCCCGAAAGGATATTCTCAGTTCGCGGCAGATATTCCTGGCAATGCTCCTGTAGTCATGCAAAAGCCGGATAAAACAACAGATGGGCAAAATAATCAGCCATTTAATCAAGATAATCCTAAAGCCAGAATGATGAAATTGACTAATTCTGATGTGATACAAAGATTGATTAATAACATGATGATAGGGGCAAGTGGTAATACTCCTTATTTATCCGAGCCTGCCAAAACGGCGATTATCGGAGCGCCACCGCCAGCGAATAAAATGACAAAATTGGTTGGACATTTAAATCATGTGGTTCATTCTTTGCGAAATATTTCCATTGATCACCGAATGATCAGCGGTGCGGTGACAAATATCAATAATATGGTGAATCATCAGGAATTTACTCCCGCTTTATTACATCGTGCGCCAATATCTGCCAGCAATAATATGCAGGGAATAGGAGAAGTAAATTATCATATTGAAGTCAATGGTGTTGAATCCCCTAGAGAAGCAGCAAGATTGGTTGGAGAAACGGTAGAACGCACCCATAGTATGCTGCTTAGAAATATGCAAACACAGGTGAGATAACAATGGATATATTATCAGTCATGTTTTCTCAACAGAAGAGAAAGATAGGTGTCATTGTACCGAGTGTCGTTATTTCAGAAACACATACCGATGTATCGAATATCACCGATCATCCGGTTCAGCAGGGGGTGACATTCAGTGATCATGCTTATGACAGCCCATCAGAAGTAAGAATGGATTTAGGTTTCGCGGGTGGTGGTTCGCTACTTGATATTATTGATACCACAAAGGTATTTGATATTTCCACCGGACTGAGCCTGGGAACCAGTCCGCGTGATATATATCAACAGCTACTTGACCTGAGGGCATCACATAAACCGTTTGATGTCGTCACGGGAAAGCGCTTATATAAAAATATGTTGATTAAAGATATCAGTGTCACAACCGATAAAACCAGTGAAAATGTTTTATCGGTAGTTTTAAACCTACGTGAAATTGTTATTGTTGAAACATCGCCGAATAAGGCGGCGCCGGCAGAAAATATGAAAAACCCTGAAGATACAGCACCTGTAGTTAATATGGGAGCTAAAGTTACGGTGAAGCCATCGATGCCAAAGATTATTCTTGATTTTATTATAGAGCGAGGTAAGAAATGGCTAGGGTTGTAGAAATTCCTTTATCACCCCAAAATCAGCAATTCGATATTCAGCTAAATGGCATTAACTATAAGATGAGATTAATGTGGCGTGATATTGCGGGTTGGATTTTGGATATTATGACGCCGGACAGTGAATTGATCGTTACAGGTTTGCCGTTGGTTTTTGGGGTTGACTTACTGGAGCAATATCGTCATCTTGGTTTTAACGGATCATTGATTTTTTATGGTGATATAAATCAGGAGAAACCTTTCAGGAATAATCTTGGTAAAGAGGACAGGTTATACTTTGTAATAAGTTAACTTGATGAGGGTAACACATCATTTCAAATTGGTTATGATAAAAAATTGTTCCCAGTAACGAGAATGGCTGTCATTTGCAATGATGATATAAGATTTCGTTATGAAAATAGTAGATGGACCTGTAGTGTAATATGACGATCACTCTTAATAAAGAGTGCTAGAGAGACTCTCTGAGAGGTACAGATGAAAGAGCAAAGCGTATCCAAGAAAGAAGTCAGGTTCGATACACGAGGTGTATTTGCAAGAATGGGTGAGGCTGTTGATATTTTGAAGAAAGCAGCTCCAGATGCTTTTGAATGCAAGGTTGCATGTTATGAACAGCAGGGAACGTTGCGTAGTAGCAAAAAAGCAGTAGCATAAGTTTTATAATATGTCTCTTTGGGGGGATGAATTTCTTGGGAACAGGAAATCAAGTGCAGCAAAGAGGTGATGACAAGCTTATCGTTCCTATTAATGGGCATTAGTAATAGTGCCCTCTATCGTTTATAAGCCTGAAATTTTTAGTTTCACATGATTTATTACATACGCCGCTTAATTGCGGTTTTTTACTTCTATTAATTTTATTTTTATTAATTTTACTTCTATATAATTAGGTGAATTATGTCAAAACAATGGATAAGAGAATGCCACCTTATCGTTGTAGACAAAGATGGCGAAAAAGTAAATTTATCAGACCTGAAAATCACATTTAATATTAGCAGAACGGAATCTTCCAACCCTGCTACCGGTATTTTTACCTTATATAACCTTAATAACGAAACCAGTAATAAATTACGTAAAAATGAATTTAAAAAAATTAAATTTGTGGCGGGTTATAAGGAGAACTCAGGACAAATATTCTCAGGCCAAATTCAGTACACGTATGTAAAGAGAGACAACGCAACGGATACTTGTGTGGTGATTCATGCAGCGGACGGAGATGAAGCACACAATTACGCTACCGTGAATACCACCATTGCGGCTGGATATTCGCAAGCAGATTTAGATCATTTGCTAATGCGAGATATTACCAAATATGGCATTACGGCAGGTCTACGCCCTGAATTTAGCAAATCAGCATCACCCAGGGGAAAAGTGCTTTTTGGCATGCACCGCAATGAAGTTTCTAATCTGGCAAAACAATGTGATGCCAATTGGCGCTATGAAGATAACAAACTACATATTGTGCCCAAAAATAAATACTTAACTGAAGCCATTATCCTTACTTCGCAAACAGGTCTTATTGGTATGCCTGAACAAACTATTGGCTCAGGTATTAACGTTACATGCTTAATTAATCCGAATATTCGCCCCGGTACATTAATCCGACTGGATAACCGCTCAATCAAACCGGTTGATCCAGCCACTAAACCAGCTGCTCAGTCTGGCGATCATAAGGATGCAAAAGCACAACCGGCAATGTTGGATGCTGACGGTGATTACATTGTCTTCAATGTGGAGTATTCCGGCGATACCCGCGAAACAGAGTGGTACATGACAATAATGTGTATCGCTAAGAGCGATCATACTTTGCTGAATCAATCAACTCACAATAAGGATAAGGCAGAGAGCGAATGATAAATACTGATGAACGACTAAATAGACCCGAAGCGGTCTTCTTTGCTATGCAAGAAGTCATTAGCGCCGGATTGTATGTCTCTTTGCCTTGCATTATTCAATCATTTGATGCTGATGCGGTAACCGTTACAGCCCAACCGGCCATCAGATGGAAAATCAGGAAAAAAGACGGGGAACTGGAATCGGTATCCTTGCCGCTGTTAGTGGATGTACCGGTTATATTTCCAAGAGGCGGCGGCGTAACGCTAACCTTCCCGGTAAAAGCCGGTGATGAATGCTTGGTCGTATTTGCTGATCGTTGTATTGATTATTGGTGGCAATCGGGAGGTGTACAAGAACCGGTAGATCCTCGGCAGCATAACCTATCCGATGGATTTGCGATTGTTGGCCCACAATCTCAGCAGCAAAAAATAACTAATATCAGCACTAACACCGCGCAATTGAGAAGTGATGATGGCGCGGCGTATATCGAACTCGATCCCAATAGTCATAACATCACGGTTATCACACCGGCAAAACTTACCGCCACAGCTAATGGCGGTACTGAAATCACTTCACCTGAAATCATCCTAAATGGCAACGTCACTATTAACGGCAACTTATCACAGGGCATGGGCGCTGGTGGTGGCACTGCAACCATGCAAGGCCCTGTCACGGTGAATAACGATGTGACAGCAGCAGGGATTAGCCTTAAAAACCATGTACATAGTGGTGTGCAATCAGGTGGCGGTAAGACGGGGAAACCTCAATGAGATACAGAAGAGAAATTGACAACGATTATGTATTTGGTCGTGGAGAGGCGAGTTTTCTTATCAATACACCGGAAGCGGTCGCACAAGCGGTAAAAACTCGCCTGATGCTGCGTAATGGCGAATGGTTTCTTGATAGCCGGGAAGGGACCGATTACGACAACGTGTTGGGTAAAGGCACATCGGGTTTTTATGACCTGATTATTAGACAGCAAATACTACAAACGCCGGGTGTAGAGAACATTATCCACTACCGTAGTGAAAGAAACCCCAACACAAGAAAAATCACCATTACTGTCACGATTGACACGATTTATGGACAGACAGGAGTAACTGCTGATGTATGAAAGTATTATCAACACAATGTTACCTGCCATTGACAAAAACGGGATCAATGCGCCTGATTATCAAACCATCTTAAATAGCTGGAAGACGATATTCAGGGATATTTATGGGGACGATATTTACATTGAATCTGACAGTAAAGACGGTGTTTTTTTATCGCTGATAGCATACGTTATTCACGGTTGTAATAACGCAACCATTGCCTCCTATAACTCATTTAGCCCGACAACAGCGGTGGGGGAAGGGCTTTCCCGTAATGTCAAAATCAACGGCATTACCCGAAAAAGCTCCAGCAACTCAACGGTGGATGTTTTGGTCACTGGTCGGGCTGGCACCGTAATCCGCAACGCTTCCGTCCGGGATGATGCGGGAAACACTTGGTCACTACCGGATGAAGTGATTATCGACACGCACGGTCAGGCTATTGTAACGGCGGTTTGTCAAAAATCGGGCGCTATTGGCGCATTGCCCCACACGGTTAACCAAATTGCTACGCCGACACTGGGCTGGCAAACCGTGACGAACCCGGTTGCGGCTACACTTGGTCGGGGAATTGAAACCGATATAGAACTGCGAATACGGCAAGCGGTTTCAGTTGCGCTGCCTTCGAGAACCATTATGGATGGACTGATGGGGGCAATTGCCAATCTGCATGGAGTTTCACGTTACCGGGGATATGACAACGATTCGGACAAAACGGATGAGAATGGCATACCCGCTCATAGCATTGCACTTGTCATTGATGGTGGAGACTCGAAAGAGATTGCCCGGACTATTTTGGTGAAGAAAACGCCGGGTATACCGACATTTGGCACCACCTCTGAAACGATTACCGATGATTATGGCAATAAAAAAACGATTAACTTCTATCGTCCTACACTGGTGCCAATTTATGTTGAAATACATATTAAACCCTTTATCGGATATACATCAGATATTGGCAATAATATTCGGACTGAAGTATCGAACTATATAAAATCCCTTTATATTGGTGATGGAGTATATGTTACTCGCTTATTTGTACCGGCAAACTTATGCAATAAAAACGGAGGCCAGACATATGAAGTATTATCTGTGATAGTAGGAAAATCAGCATCGACAACCGGAACGGCGAACATTGAAATAGCTTTTAATGAAGCGCCGACGTGTTCACCTGAAAATATTAAAATAGTAACGGTGCTCGAATGAACAAATATATGAAGCTGATTCCTGCATATCACATGGAAGGTAAAAAATATGTCAGGATGCTTGAAGCTGTGACGGATATTTTCAACCAGAATGCGCTGACAACAGATTTACTGATTAGCAGTTTTGACCTTGATAAAGCAGTGGGCAAACAGCTTGATATTATTGGAGAATGGGTAGGGAGGAATCGAATGATTCAGACTCCAATTGAATCTTATTACTTCTCCTTTGATATTAACGATTTGGGGTTTAATAGCGGCATGTGGAAAGGGCGGTTTGACAGTGATAAAAGTTATATCAAACTGGATGATGATAATTATCGAATCGTCATTAAAGCTAAAATAGGCACAAATAACTGGGATGGAACGGCTGAGTCATTTAATAACATCCTGAGTTTTATTCATTCAAATAATGGTCTATCTGTATCTTTCGAAGATAACTTGGATATGTCATTCACTGTGACTATTAAAGGTAAATCAATCAGTACTATTACTAAAGAAATCATCCATCAGGGTTATCTCTCGCTTAAACCTATGGGGATAACGGTTAATTACCATATAGTGGAGGGTTAGAAATGGCTAAAAATGACTTTAAAGCATTTGCCATTGGTGAAAACGCGAATACTTTGTCACAAGAAGAATATGAAAATGCAGATTTCATTGAGGAGGGATTTAAATCAGGAATAGCGAGGAGTGAGCGATTAAATAAAGTTTGGCGCCAATCTTCGGTTATTGCAGCGGTGATAGGGAAATACATTGCAGAAAAAACCGGTGAAGACGTGATGGATGATGGAGACCTGGAAAAACTGACTCAACAGTTAGACCAGGCATTAAAACAGAAAATAACTACGGAAATTCCTGATGCTTCACTGACGCAGAAAGGCATATCGCAACTCAACAGCGCGACAAATTCTGACAGAGAAGATCAGGCGGCAACTCCAAAAGCGGTTCACGATGTTAGAAAAATCGCTGAAAGCAAATTGAGTGGTGTTTCTGATGCCTCATTGACTCAGAAGGGCGTTGTACAACTGAGTAGTGCGACAAATAGCACAAGTGAAACCTTAGCGGCGACGCCAAAAGCAATTAAGGAAGCATACGATTTTGCAAATACAGCAAATGTAGCAGCTAAAAATGCTCATGATGAAGCTAATAGGGCTACAGATAATGCCAACAGCAGGTTGGCAAAAAACCAAAACGGCGCAGATATCCCTAATAAAAGTGAGTTTATAAAAAACCTTGGTTTAGTGGAAACCGTGGA
>NZ_JAZGJN010000256.1:0-42057 GCF_038085095.1 Photorhabdus sp. P32
CTGCACAAGGTCAAACATATCAACGGGTTCCTCTTCCGCGAGAGGACTGGTTAACAGATCGAGCGAAGGCATCGGCGTCGTTGGTTTTGGCAATGGTTGATCGTTACGAACCAAAAACGGATGGAATAAGCTATCTTGCTGCGGTTGCTGCGGTTGCTGCGGTTGCTGCGGTTGCTGCGGTTGCTGCGGTTGCTGCGGTTGCTGTACAACATTGTGTACGGATGCTGGCGCAAAAGCAATTTCTGTGGGCCGTTCTGATCGATTTTCCGGCGCTGATTGAACAGAAGGCATAAACAGCGGTTCTGCCGGCTCTTTTTTAACTAAATCTTCAACCGGTGAGAAGTTATTCAAAATCGATAAACTCTCCAGAGCAGAGAACTCTTTTTCCTCTTGGTGATTTTGGTCCTGATAACGTTTATGTTGCGGCTGCTCAACGGCCTGTTTAACAATCTCTGCTCCTGTTTGAGGCCGATTTTCCGTCTCAAATGGGTTCTGGCTTACATGAGGCTGGATTGAAGCCTGTTTTTCTGTATCCACCGTAATACGATAACGCTCACGCTGTTGTGCAAGAAATTGTTGACGCAGCAACGCTTCTTGCTGCTTATCAGACTCAACATCATCACCCGATCCGTCTACTTGTTGTTTGACCTCCTCTTCACGCTGTTGTTCTGCAAGACGTTGTGAGGGAACTTTGATGCCATACAGTTCACGGCGGGTTGGAATACGGACAGGATTAGGACGAGGTAGTTCTGGCCCGATTCCTTGTTTAACCTGTGAGTTACCCGTTATAACCGTTGCAGCGGTTGCTGCTATAACATTTTTTTGCTCTGTACTTTTTGGCTCTGTTTCAGGCATAAAAGTGAAAGTGTCACTGCCATTCTGGCGATTTCCGACGGGTTCAAATGTTGGCGTCGCTTCACGATTAAATTCAGATATAGGCTCAAAATGGTACTCAGCAGGAGTTTCAAACACATAACGAATAGGTTCGTCGTTATTCTTTTCACTCTCTTCCATTAATGACTGAGGCCGAACTATATCATCAGAGGTATTGAGCTGAATTTCCGGTTCAACAACAATATCAGCCATATTTATGGTGGGAATGTCCGTTGGCTGTTCTTGTTCGATTTCTGCTTTCACCGATTCTGGTTCGTCCAGTTCAGTTTTTGCTAACTCTGCGGCTGAAGGTGCGGTAAATAACACATCATCATGATCAATATCGAGCGCTGTGAATTCAGATTCTGTTTTATCATCGGCAAGATTTTCCCGCTCAATAGCCGTTTCTTCGTATGGCGTATATTCCTGTTCATGACGACTACGATTGGTAATAAATCCTATTGCTCCCAGAATCACTGCCCCTGTTTTTTCAGCAATCGTTAACCATGACCAGCCAGTAAATAACGTAAATCCAATTGCCCAAATACACAACAATACCAAAGTTGCGCCCAATTCATTAAACCAAGGCAACATCGCACTACTAAACAGACTGCCAATAATACCGCCGGAAGCAAAGTAATGGAGATCGTCAACATTCAGCGCCGCTAATCCACATGAAGTTAAGATGATTGCCAATGCGCCAATAACGCGCAAAGCCAGCGCAAAGAAATCGACATACTCTCGGTCATCATGTTGCCTAAAAGCACTCCAGCAACCCAACATCATCACGGGGGGGATAGCGTAAGCTAGAATACCAAACGCAGAAAATAGCGTATCGGCCAGCCATGCGCCAACACTCCCTCCCAAATTATGCACCGGCTCATGCCATGCAGTCTGAGACCAACTGGGATCAGAAGGGTTAAAACTGACAAGCGCGACCATCAGATAAGCCGCTAAGATAACAATGACAAGCAACACAGCTTCTAACAACCTGCGCCCACTATTCAGTCTCTTTAACTTAATATTTTTATCTTCTGTATATTCCTGGCTCAAGAAAGGCTCTCCAGGTTTCCTGTTGATTTAACGGAACAACGCCGAGATAGCTCAGCGTTGAAACTGTATGCATAAACAGGAGTGTACCTAAGTTTTTCCAGTTTTGCACCTGTACATTTTTGGTAAGATTTTAGCGCGTCTTAATGACCAGACGGTTGCTCTGCTTAACTTCTTCCATTACAACATATGTGCGGGTGTCATTAACACCTGGCAAACGCAACAAAGTTTCGCCTAGCAACTTACGATAAGCTGACATGTCTGGCACGCGGGTTTTCAATAGATAGTCGAAATCACCGGAAACCAAGTGACATTCCTGAATCTCTTCCAATTTTTGTACAGCAGCATTGAATTGTTCAAAAACATCTGGAGCGCCACGGTTTAAAGTAATTTCAACAAATACCAGCAAAGATGCATCCAAATAGTGAGGATTCAGCAATGCCGTGTATCCAGTAATAAACCCTTGACGTTCCAGACGACGAACACGCTCCAGGCACGGGGTTGGAGACAAACCTACCCGTTTAGACAGTTCTACGTTAGAAATTCGCCCATCTTTTTGTAGCTCATTTAGGATATTACGATCTATGCGATCAAGATCTTTTCCCGGACGTTTTTTATTATCTATCATCTTGTTGATCTCTCTTTATTTTCCTACACCCATAACATTTTCCCCTATCTCTCTAAGTTTGAGTTGGAAAAGATGTCTTAAAGTTAAAGCCTCGCTCTATCAGCGTAAAGCAGCTCACAGGCCATTTTTTAATGCTACACAAAAGAGGATTATCCACATGTCGATTTTTATAGAAACGAATTTAGCGAGGTGGATAATTATCTCTTACAGTGATGTTTTCGCAAATGCACAGCCGATTGTCAAAGTAAATGAGCAAAAATCAGAACAACCTGTGGAACAAATTTTCAGTTAATCGTTTCGATAGTCTACTATTAATTGAAAACGAGCAAATGATATCCAAACAGCACTAAAAGAACACTTTTCTCAGGTTAAAGTCATTATTAGTTAATATCTATCGGTAAAATCGTTAGTAACATGAGTCTTTTAGCTTTTTTTACCCTCCTATTTCTCCTACAATCGCTCGATATTCGATTAGGTGATAAATGGAATGAGGTATTTATGAGCACCGCCAAACACCACAAACTCATTATTCTTGGCTCCGGTCCAGCAGGCTATACTGCCGCGGTTTACGCTGCCCGAGCAAATTTAAATCCGGTTCTTATTACCGGGGTTGAAAGAGGCGGTCAGTTGACTACAACCACCGAGGTCGAAAACTGGCCTGGCGATCCGGAAGGTCTGACCGGCCCTGGGTTAATGGAACGCATGCACCAACATGCTGAAAAATTCCAAACCGAAATCATTTCTGACCATATTCAAAAAGTCGATCTGCAAAGCCGGCCTTTACGCCTTTATGGTGATGAACAAGAATATACCTGTGACGCACTGATTATCGCAACAGGCGCTTCTGCTCGTTATTTAGGTTTACCTTCTGAAGAGGCATTCAAAGGTCGTGGTATTTCAGCCTGTGCAACCTGTGATGGCTTCTTTTATCGTAACCAGAAAGTCGCCGTTGTCGGCGGCGGTAATACCGCCGTAGAAGAAGCCTTATATCTGGCAAATATTGCAGCGGAAGTCCACCTCATTCATCGCCGTGATACTTTCCGTTCAGAGAAGATCCTAATCGGTCGCCTGATGGATAAAGTCAAAAATGGCAATATCATCCTGCACACCGATCGTATTCTGGATGAAGTACTTGGTGATAATATGGGCGTTACTGGTGTTCGCCTACGCGATACCAAAAGCGGCGCTACAGAAGAATTGGCTGTTACCGGCACATTCATTGCTATCGGCCATACTCCCAATACTGCTATCTTTGCAGGCCAATTAGAACTGGATAATGGTTACATCAAAGTTCAATCCGGTTTGCAGGGTAACGCCACTCAGACTTCAATTCCCGGTGTATTCGCCGCCGGCGACGTCATGGACCATACCTACCGCCAGGCAATTACGTCCGCCGGTACAGGTTGTATGGCAGCCCTTGACGCAGAACGTTTTCTGGATGGGCTAGCCGATAAATAAATTCTTTTTCTTTCAAGGCGCTATTTCGGTAGCGCCTTTTAACATGTAACATATCAGCAGGATGCTGACACATAGGATATGTCCAGCCTTTTGGTACACCATACCCTCACCTGCTAGATTAGAATTTTTTTTCTATGGACAAAATAAGACAGTATGAATTGGTTCGCTGGCTGAAACAGCAAAGTGCCCCGGCCCAACGCTGGCTCCGCCTGTCCATGTTACTCGGCTTAATCAGTGGATTGTTGATTATCACTCAAGCCTGGTTACTAGCCTCAATTCTGCAAGCTTTAATCATGGATAACCTTTCGCGTGAGCACATTTCGAACGAATTTTGGTTGCTAGCAGCCGCCTTTGCGCTACGGGCAATCATCAGCGCTATTCGGGAACGGATCGGTTTCATCTGTGGTAAAGTCGTGCGTCAGAAAATCCGCGCTATGGTATTGGATAAGCTTGAGCAACTTGGCCCAGTGTGGGTTAAAGGTAAACCAGCCGGTAGCTGGGCAACCATTATTATTGAGCAGATAGAAAATATGCAGGATTATTATTCCCGCTATCTGCCGCAGATGTCTCTTGCCGTCATGATCCCTATTCTTATCCTGCTCACCCTATTCCCTGTTAACTGGGCTGCCGGGCTAATTCTATTCGCGACTGCTCCGCTGATTCCCTTGTTTATGGCACTGGTTGGTTTAGGCGCCGCAGACGCTAATCGGCGTAATTTTGTCGCGCTAAGCCGGTTAAGCGGTAATTTCCTGGATCGGCTACGTGGGCTGGAAACGTTGCGCCTGTTTTATCGCGGCAAGGCAGAAGCACAACAAATCAGCGAATCCACCGAAAACTTCCGTCTTAGGACGATGGAAGTGCTGAGGTTAGCATTCCTTTCTTCCGCGGTACTGGAATTCTTTGCTGCCATCTCTATTGCTATTGTCGCTGTCTATTTTGGTTTCTCCTATCTGGGGGAACTTAATTTTGGCAGTTATGGGATGGGCGTTACCCTGTTTGCCGGTTTTCTGGTGTTAACCCTTGCCCCGGAATTTTTCCAGCCATTACGCGATCTGGGTACTTATTATCACGCTAAAGCACAGGCGGTTGGCGCCGCAGAAGCGTTAGTGACTTTATTGAGCAGTGATGGCGAACATGCGCCTGCCGGCGGTGATAAGACGCTAAATACCCAAGATTCATTGACCATCATTGCTAATGATCTGGAAATTTTGGCCCACGATGGCAACCGGCTTGCTGGCCCATTGAATTTTACTATAGAGAAAAATCAACGGGCGGCATTAGTTGGCCCAAGCGGAGCAGGTAAAAGTTCCCTCTTGAATTTACTGTTAGGGTTCCTGCCCTATCGTGGCTCAATACAAATTAATGGCGTTGAGTTGCGCGAGTTGGATCTACAGAGATGGCGTAATCAACTGAGTTGGGTTGGGCAAAATCCACATCTGCCTGAGCAGACTTTGCTTGATAATATTCGCCTGAACCAACCTAATGCCAATCAACAGCAAATCCATCAGGTTATGGAACAAGCATATGTCACCGAATTCATTCATGGTTTACCCGATGGGCTGAATACTATCATCGGTGATAATGCTGCACGATTATCCGTTGGTCAGGCCCAACGTATCGCTGTTGCCCGTGCCCTATTGAAACCCTGCCAGTTATTATTACTGGATGAGCCTGCCGCCAGTCTGGACGCACATAGCGAACAACGGGTTATGGAAACACTCAATCAGGCATCTCATCATCAGACAACCCTGTTAGTTACCCACCAATTGGAAGAAACGCTGGAATATGATCAGATTTTGGTCATGGAAAAAGGGTTAATTATCGAACAGGGAGATTACCAGACGTTAAGCCAATCTCAAGGGGTATTCACCCGTCTGTTATCCCATCGAAGTAAGGAGCTGTAATCATGCAGGTATTGCTTCCTTTTCTGGCGCTCTATCGCCGTCATTGGTTTCTTATCAGTTTAGGCATGGTTCTGGCTGTTGTTACACTACTCGCCAGTATAAGTTTATTGACCCTCTCTGGCTGGTTCCTTGCAGGCACAGCACTAGCAGGTCTTGCCGGTTATACATTCAACTATATGCTACCGGCTGCGGGTGTCCGAGGCTCTGCCATTCTTCGAACTGCCGGGCGCTATGCTGAACGGTTGGTTAGCCATGACGCCACTTTCCGGGTACTGGCGCATTTACGAGTTTTTGCTTTTCAGAAAATTTTGCCGCTTTCACCGGGAGGAATAGCTCGTTTTCGTCAAGGCGAATTATTAAACCGGTTAGTCGCTGATGTTGAAACATTGGATCACCTCTATTTACGGGTGATTTCACCCATATTATCAGCTTTTATCGTTATCATAGTTCTCACTTTCGGCCTTGGTTTTCTGGATTTCACATTAGCCTATACCCTTGGCGGTATTATGCTGGCTCTGTTGATCCTGCTGCCATTGGTATTTTATAACGCAGGTAAATCCGTCGGCCGCGATCTGACTATTCTGCGAGGCCAATACCGCACTCAACTCACCGCAGCGTTGCAAGGGCAAGCCGAATTGATGGTGTTCGGCGCTGTCGGTCGTTTTCGCAAGTCAATGGCCGATATTGAGTCACATTGGTTACGGCGCCAACAACAACAAGCTAACCTGACTGGTTTGTCACAGGCAATCATGATTTTCGCCACCGGTATGACTGTCACATTGATCTTATGGCTGGCAGCTAACGGCGTAGGGGGAAACAACCAACCAGGGGCATTAATCGCACTGTTTGTCTTCTGTTCTCTTGCCGCGTTTGAGAGTCTGGGCCCTGTCACGGTTGCATTCCAACATCTGGGGCAAGTCATTACCTCTGCAACCCGTGTTTCTCAATTGATGCAACAAGAACCGGAAGTAACGTTTCCTACATCAGGGCCGGAAGGTTCGACACAAGCTAATATTGATATCAAAAATATCAGTTTCACTTATCCTGATCAGCCAATGGCTGTTCTGAAAAATGTTTCTCTCTGCCTGAAAGCGGGAGAGCATATTGCGCTGTTAGGAAAAACCGGTTGTGGTAAATCTACCTTGCTGCAATTACTGACCCGCGCTTGGGATGTTGATTCAGGCACAATCTGTCTGAATCAATATCCCATTAGCGCTTATGACGAATCAACTCTGCGCAGTATGATATCGGTTGTTTCACAACGTGTGCATGTGTTCAGTCATACTTTGCGCCAGAATTTATTACTAGCAAAACCAAATGCAACCGATGATGAACTGGAAACTGTGCTGAAACAGGTGGGTTTAAGCAACCTACTGGAAACCGATGAGGGGCTAAACTGCTGGATGGGCGAAGGTGGCCGTCAGTTGTCAGGTGGTGAACAGCGTCGCTTGGGCATTGCCAGAACGTTACTGCACTCGGCGCCGCTGATGTTACTGGATGAACCTACTGAAGGGCTCGATGCGGACACTGAACAGCAAATTCTGTCTCTACTGCGTCAGCACTGTCAGCATAAGTCATTAATTATTGTCACCCACCGCCTGTACGGGCTTGATCATATGGATCGTATTTACGTCATGGATAACGGCACCATTATTGAACAAGGTCAACATGATGAATTACTGACTCAGCAAGGTCGCTATTATCAGTTTCATCAACGGCAACATCAAATTCGCCTTGAACCGGAGCAGTAACACACGATGCCAATAACTCAACTGGATACTAATTCATATGATTTCCCTCACCCCAAAGAGGCATTAACCGAGCCTAATGGCCTACTAGCGGTAGGAGGGGATTTATCTGCTAAACGATTAAATGCGGCTTACCATCAAGGCATTTTCCCTTGGTTTTTACCCAGTGAAGTGCCACTTTGGTGGTCCCCCGACCCACGTGCGGTAATCATTCCGGGTGAATTGCATATCGGCCGAACATTACGTCGGTTTCTGCGCAATCACCCATACCGTATTACGGTGAATTATGCCTTTGAACAGGTGGTTTATTTCTGCGCTCAACGGCATGAAGGAACATGGATAGGCCGGGATATCCAACAAGGTTATCAGAAATTACATCAGGCAGGACAAGCGCATTCAATAGAAGTCTGGCACGATGAACGGATTGTTGGTGGTTTGTACGGTGTTAGCGTTGGTACACTATTCTGCGGTGAGTCTATGTTTAGCAGAATGGAAAATGCATCCAAATGCGCACTCATCGCCTTCTATCACCATTTTCTGCGACACGGTGGTAAACTATTGGACTGTCAAGTGCTTAACCATCACACAGCATCACTAGGCGCAAAAGAGATCCCCAGGGAGGAGTTTATTCAGTATCTTTATCAATTCAGAAATCGGTCATTAAGACTCGGTTGCTGGTCACAACAAGTACTGGAATTATAATCAACATTTGACCGATTCATGTTGATCATAACGTAAATATCACCATGCACCATTTGCAAAATAGCGGGTTAAAATACAACATTCCTTTACATAATGCGGGTTTTTCGGCATTATCTTGCCCGTTAAAAACGATGGTTATTAAACTTAGAGGATTAGATGGCCAAAGAAGACAATATTGAAATGCAAGGTACCGTGCTAGACACGCTACCAAACACTATGTTCCGCGTTGAGTTAGAAAACGGGCACGTAGTCACTGCTCACATCTCAGGTAAAATGCGTAAAAACTACATCCGCATCCTGACAGGCGACAAGGTTACAGTTGAGCTGACCCCATATGACCTGAGCAAAGGCCGTATCGTCTTCCGTAGCCGCTGATTCATTACCGTTTTCAGGTATTACACCACAGGTAGCAACTTTGTATTTAACAACGTTGTATTCACCTGTGGTGTTGCTCCTTATTAGTGCACTACATCTTCCGGCTTCTGCTTATAGGCACTGCTGAAATCGTAAGTCAGTACGCGTTTTACCTTATCCAGGCCAATACTTACCGAGCCACCGTGAACTAATGAGCCGAACAGGAGTTCATTTGCCAACGGTTTTTTCAAGCTATCTTGAATAACCCGCGCCATTGGACGAGCACCCATTGCTTTATCATAGCCTTTATCACATAACCATTGACGAGCATCCGCGCTGACCTCCAGCGAAACGCCTTTTTCATCCAATTGTGCCTGCAAGGCGACAATGAACTTATCAACTACCTGTTGAATAACCTCGATAGAAAGCGTATTAAACCAGATGATGCCATCAAGACGGTTACGGAATTCCGGTGTAAACACTTTCTTAATCTCTTCCATTGCATCAGAGCTGTTATCCTGCTGCTTAAATCCAATGGATTTGCGCTGCGTTTCACGTACCCCCGCATTCGTTGTCATGACTAAAATGACGTTACGAAAATCCGCTTTGCGACCGTTATTATCAGTCAGAGTACCGTTATCCATGACTTGCAATAACAGGTTAAATACATCTGGATGTGCTTTTTCAATCTCATCAAGCAGCAATACTGAATGAGGATGTTTAATCACAGCATCAGTAAGCAACCCTCCTTGATCAAAACCAACATATCCCGGCGGCGCGCCAATTAAACGACTTACTGTATGGCGCTCCATATATTCTGACATATCAAAACGCAATAATTTGATATTCAGCACCTTAGCAAGCTGTACGGTGACTTCCGTTTTCCCCACGCCTGTCGGACCTGCAAGTAGGAAAGAACCCACCGGTTTATTATCCTGACCCAATCCTGCACGACTCATCTTAATGGCTTCGGTCAATGCCGCAATCGCAGTATCCTGACCGAATACCAACATTTTCAGCCGCTCATCCAGTGTTCTTAGAACATCTTTATCACTGGCAGAAACAGTTTTTTCAGGAATACGAGCAATCCGAGCAACAACAAATTCAATATCCGACACATTAATCGTTTTTTTACGACGACTAATCGGCACCAGACGGGTACGCGCCCCGGCTTCATCAATCACGTCGAGCGCCTTATCCGGCAAGTGGCGATCAGTAATGTATTTCACTGATAAGTCAACCGCAGCACGGATAGCTTTCGTGGTATAACGTACATCATGGTGCGCTTCATATTTCGGCCGCAACCCTTTAATAATCTGTATCGTCTCTTCGGGTGAAGGCTCAACAATATCAATCTTCTGAAAACGACGCGCTAACGCCCGATCTTTTTCAAAAATATTACTGAATTCATGATAAGTCGTAGAACCAATCACTCTGATACGTCCACTAGATAACAATGGCTTAATCAGATTAGCTGCATCTACCTGCCCCCCTGACGCGGCGCCCGCGCCGATAATGGTATGAATTTCATCTATAAATAGAATACTTTTCTTATCCTGCTCAAGGGTTTTTAATAATGCTTTGAAGCGCTTCTCAAAATCACCACGATATTTAGTTCCCGCCAGCAATGAACCAATATCCAGCGAATAAATCGTACAATCAGCCATCACTTCCGGTACATCTTTTTGCACAATCCGCCATGCCAGTCCTTCTGCAATGGCTGTCTTACCGACCCCCGACTCTCCGACCAACAATGGGTTGTTTTTCCGACGACGACACAATACCTGGATTGTTCTTTCCAACTCATCCTGACGGCCAATCAATGGATCAATCTGCCCTCTTTGAGCAAGCTGATTCAGATTAGTTGTAAAATTTTCTAACCGATCCTCACCTGTAGAGTGCTCTTCCGCAGATTGCGCGCCTGTCTCCTGATGATCCGATTCAGTGTCCTCTTTTTGAGTTCCGTGAGAAATGAAATTAACCACATCCAGACGACTAACATCATGTTTACGCAACAAATAAGCAGCCTGAGACTCCTGTTCGCTAAAGATAGCCACCAGCACATTAGCGCCAGAAACTTCTGAACGCCCAGAGGATTGAACATGAAATACCGCGCGCTGAAGAACACGTTGAAAACTCAACGTCGGCTGAGTCTCTCGTTCATCATTTTCAGGTAACAACGGTGTCGTTTGTGAAATAAAATTCTCCAGCTCCTTACGCAATTGAGCCAGATTGACCTTGCAGGCTTCCAATGCTTCACGCGCTGATGAATTACTTAACAACGCCAGCAATAGGTGCTCCACAGTCATAAACTCGTGTCTGTTATCCCGTGCTTTAGCAAAGGCAATATTAAGACTAAGTTCAAGCTCTTGGTTGAGCATAGGCACCTCCCCCTAAAATCAGTATACCTGGTCAGATTTTTTCCAGCGTACAAAGTAATGGATGCCCGTGCTCCCTGGCATACATATTTACCTGAGCCGCTTTAGTTTCTGCCACCTCAGCAGTATAAACCCCACAAACAGCCTTCCCTTGATAGTGGACATCCAACATTAACTGCGTTGCCCGTTCAATATCATAAGAAAAGAACTTTCGTAATACGTCAACTACAAACTCCATCGGAGTGTAATCATCATTGTTAAGAATAACCCTATACATTGACGGCGGCTGCAATTTTTGCTGTCGTTCATTCTTAACGGATTCCTTAATTTTCAAACTGTTATGATACTCGTTCATTATTTTCCCAACAGGATTAATCTCTAACGCCAGCCACTGCCAGCAAACAAATTATATTGCCATTTATCTTATCATTCTCTGGGCAACTCCTTTTACCATAGACTATTCCCCTATGAAAACTTGGCATAAAAGTGAATGAACGAAACTCATATCGTTATCTATATCAAACTTTAGTCATTCAAAACAACCAGACATTTGTTCTGTGCTTGACGAGAATTTGATTTTTACTACAGTATGTTTTGTGAACAAACATAGATAATGTCACTGTTTACATGTGATTGTTTACGACTGTTATATTAATGGCTCATCTCAACCGAAATTATTAAACGAGGGATGTAGAAGTATGGAGACAGGTACTGTTAAGTGGTTCAATAATGCTAAGGGCTTTGGGTTTATTTGCCCGGCAAGCGGCGGAGAAGATATATTCGCTCATTACTCAACCATTCAGATGGACGGTTACCGGACACTGAAAGCGGGTCAGAAAGTGAATTTCAGCGTTCACCAAGGCCCAAAGGGAAATCATGCCAGTATTATTGTTCCCCTTGAAAACGAACCCAAAGGCTAAATAGCCTGGCCTGTGGGTTATAACCAGGTATTATTCACACGCCGCTGGTCATTACCAGCGGCGTAACGTTATTTCATTGCCGCTTATTCTCTTGCCAACGCTTCTATCGGATCAAGGCGAGCAGCATTACGGGCCGGTAGAAACCCAAATATCACGCCAATTGCGGTAGAACAGGCGAAAGCGCTGAGTAAGGCTATGGGCTGGAAAACAAAATGCCAACCGGGCAGCGCCAGTTGAGCAATCAATGCAATCGTATAAGAGAGTACAATGCCCAAAACACCGCCAACCAGACAAACCAAAATAGCCTCTATCAGAAACTGCTGCATCACATCGCTGGTTCTGGCGCCTACTGCCATACGGATACCGATCTCTCTTGTACGTTCAGTCACTGAAACTAACATAATGTTCATAACGCCAATACCGCCAACTATCAGTGAAATTACCGCCACCATCGTCAAAAACAGTTGTAAAGTATGGGCCGTTTTTTCCGCCGCTTTTACCATCAGGTCCACGTTATAGGTGAAAACATCCTTTTTCCCGTGGCGCAAAGTGAGCAATTGAACAATCTTCTTTTCGATATCCTTAGAGTTATAACCATCCTTTATTCTGACAGTAATTGAATCCAAATAATTTCGATTCATCAGACGGCTGGTCATTGTGCTATGAGGCAACCAGACATGTAATGATTTGCTACTGCCAAACGTCGCTCTCTTATCAGATACCACTCCCACAATTGTGGCCGGCATATTACCCACCAGGATCACCTCCCCAATCACATTTTTCTGGTGAGGAAACAGCTTACGCTGAGTATTGTCATCAATAACCACAACTTGCCCCTGACGGCGTATCATATCCAATGAGAATCCCATTCCTTGGGCAAAACGCAGAGCATAAACCTGAAAAAACTCATCGCCAACGCCAGTCACTCTCGAAGCAACATCAATGTTCCCTTTACGAAGGCGCATTTGTCCCTCAATTTCTGGTGAAACCGCCAGAATATAGGGCTGCGCTTTAATCGCGTCTGAATCCTCTATTTTCAGTGCTTGCATACTGACCGGATCATCAAGGCCAAAATCTTCTCCTGGATAAATATCAATAGTATTCGTCGCAATCTCTTTAATATCGGATAACACCGATGCCCTAGCCGCATCTCCGATAACCAAAATAGTCACGACAGAAGCAATACCAATGATAATCCCCAACATAGTCAGCAAAGTTCGCATCTTGTTGGCAATCATCGCCCGCCAGGCCATGAATAAAGCTTCATTAAACCGCCCAAAGGTCTGGCGTATCGACGATATTTTTGATGTTAACGATGGAGTTTGAGTGACTTTTCTACTTATTCGTGTGCCGGAGTCACTCATAATGTGACCATCTTTGATCTCAATAATCCTCTGTGCCTGCGCCGCAATTTTCGGATCATGAGTGACAATAATGACGGTATGCCCTTGTTCACACAGTTGTTTGAGGATTGCCATCACCTCTTCGCCGGAATGGCTATCCAACGCGCCGGTGGGTTCGTCAGCCAAAATAACCTGACCACCATTCATCAACGCCCTGGCGATACTGACCCTCTGCTGCTGTCCACCAGAGAGCTGCCCCGGCTGATAGTAGATTCGCTCTTCAAGCCCTAAACGACCAAGCAACTCTATGGCTCTCTGACGACGTGCTGCCTTAGCGGCTCCCGCGTAAATAGCAGGAATTTCCACATTCTGTTCAGCAGTTAAATGAGTCAGTAAATGATAACGCTGAAAAATAAAGCCAAAATGTTCCCGTCTCAGTGCTGCTAGTTGATCATTATTCAGTTCAGCAACATTCTGTCCCGCGACCCGATATTCACCATTACTGGGTTGATCAAGACAACCAAGAATATTCATCAGTGTCGATTTACCCGAGCCTGACGCACCGATAATCGCAACCATCTCACCGGCGTAAATAGACAAAGTGATATCATCCAATACTTTTACCTGTTGCTCACCTGCGGGATAACTGCGCTCTATACCTTTCAGCTCAAGTAACGCATTCATTACTCACCCTCTGCTTCATCACTACGACCAGTAATCACCTGCTCATGTTCTTTCAGACCAGACAGAATTTGTACATTCACATCATTGCGCACGCCAATGGTCACTTCCCGTTTCTCTTCTTTATCGCCATTCAGGATATCCACCTCATAGCGGGTTGGCGTAATCTGTTTACCCAGAGCAGAGATAGGAACCATTAACACATCACGATGGGAATCGAGTTGAATTTTCACTTGGGCAGTCATTTGCAAACGCAAAAGTTGTTGAGGATTAGCCACCTCAAAGCGGGCATAGAAGAAAATGGCATCATTAATCTTTTCCGGCGTCGGCAAAATATCTTTCAGCACCCCTGGAAAATTTTTATCCGGTGCGCCTAATACGGTAAAAGAAGCTTTCTGCCCCGGTTTCAGGTAAATAATATCCGCCTCTGATACTTCCGCTTTTACCAACATCGTGCCGAGATCAGCCAATGTCAAAATGGTCGGGGCTTCCTGCGCCGCAATGACCGTTTGTCCCTGAAGGGTTTTGATATTGACAACAATGCCATCCATTGGCGCAGTAATCCGAGTGTATTGCAAATTAGTTTGGGCAGTATCAAGGCTGGCTTGATTTTTACTGATTTGCGCCAATAAATTTTCTATCTTCGCTCTTTTCACTTCAACGTCTGTTTTAGCCTGATCCAATTCCTGGAGTGAAACCGCCTGCACTTTTGCCAGATTGTTTTGACGCTGTGACGTAAGCCGCGCCAATTTCAATTGTGCCCTAGCCTCTATCAGATCAGCTTTCAATTCTTTGATCGTCGCTTCAACTTCTTTGACTTCGTTTTGCGCCGGTTTAGGATCAATTAATGCCAGTAACTGACCTTTTGTCACCTTATCGCCCACTTCAACATACAAATTCTGCAACTGACCACTCACCTGCGCCCCAACATCTACTTTTCTGACCGCATCCAGTTTTCCCGTTGCCAGTACATTTTTTTCCAAATCGCCTTTAATAACAGAGACAGTCTGATATTTAATCGTTTCTGGTCCATGCAGAAAATACCCCAGAACCAATGTGATAACAGCCACAATAGCTAACAACACAACCCATCGACGCTTCGAGCGAATAAAATTCATTTAAATATCACCATATTAAGTATTGGATTTAGAGAAATAGTAAAAAACTTATTTCTTGCAATACCACGAAAACCAGGGATTTCCACTTATTCCAGATAGATACCGTTCTCTTTACATTTTACGCCCATTGAAAGTTATTAGTAACATACCCTCCTTAAGAATAAAAAATTCTTTGAGCAACAACAGACTTCCCTCTATCCTGGCTATTCTCTTAATGTAAAAAAATTGTTATCTTTTATCTTTATAGTCTTTACAACCGATTTTTATACTAAATTTGGATAAAAAAACGTTAACCGTTTTAAAGGATGTTAATTATGTACTCTGGGATGCTGATCATTCTTTTGCCGTTAACGCTAGGCTATCTTATTCATTTGAATAATAAAGCACTGTTAAATGCAGTTCATCACCTTCTTAACGCGATGGTCTATATCATCCTGTTTTTAATGGGAATCAGCCTGGCTTTGTTAGACGATTTAGGCCGTAACCTCTTCTCTATCTTTCAATACGCGATAACATTTTTTTTATGTATTTTTACGGCTAATATGCTGGCGTTATTTCTACTTGAAAGGCGCGATCCTTGGATTGTCAGCCCGCATAAACAGGAAAAACCACCTTCCCGTTTACATATGATTTTTGAATCACTGAAATTATGTGGCGTGCTGATTTTAGGTTTCCTATTTGGGCTTACTGGTTGGTCATGGCTGCACTTCTCCAATCATGCCAGTGAAATTGCCTTAATCGTTTTGTTGTTACTCGTCGGTATTCAATTACGTAACAGCAGTATGAGCCTGAAACAGATACTGCTAAACCGTCGTGGTACCATTATTGCGGTTGTCATTGCTATCAGCGCGCTTATCGGCGGTGCTATCGCAGCACTTATTCTCGGGCTGCCAATGAAAACAGGTTTAGCGTTAGCTTCTGGTTACGGCTGGTATTCCCTTTCTGGCATCTTACTTTCCGACGCTTACGGGCCGGTAATCGGCAGTGCCGCATTCTTTAATGATCTGGTGCGCGAACTGGTGGCAATTATGCTAATTCCAGTTCTAATCAATCGATATCGCTCAAGCGCTATAGGATTAAGCGGCGCCACTTCGATGGATTTTACCTTGCCAGTATTACAACGGTGCGGAGGAGTCAGTATTGTTCCAGCAGCAATAGTTCACGGTTTTGTGCTGAGTTTGCTCGCCCCCTTACTGATGGCATTCTTTACTTAACCAGAATTTGAGCCACAATTAATACTTGATGCCATAAATAACGGTTCGAACGTTTCATGGTCATCAGTCGTCAGCAGCGGTTACTTATTCTCATGCTTACCTACATTGCGGCCTATTCATCTTTCTTCAGTATGGCAACAGAATAAATAAGCTTTTGCTGACAAATCGCACAAGGAGAAAATAGAACACGTTAATTAGGCATGTAATTGAAATATCAATTAATAATATTCTGTGCATAAGATGTTGCATAATTATGCTAACGGGTTTAGCATCGGATTAAATCACTGACTATTCAGAATTAAAGCATGAGTATTCAATTAAAAAGCATTGATTGCTATTACGGCGCCCATCAAGCGCTGTTTGATATTAATCTTGAGTGTTCTCCAGGGGAAACGATGGTTTTGTTAGGGCCAAGCGGCGCAGGTAAAAGTACGTTGTTGCGAGTATTAAACCTGCTGGAAATACCACGATCCGGCCAGTTACATATTGCTAATCATCAATTCGATTTCGAACAAACGCCAGGAACAAAGGAGATTCGTTCTCTACGCCAGAATGTAGGTATGGTCTTTCAGCAATATCATTTATGGCCCCACCTTACTGTTATGGATAACCTGATCGAAGCGCCTTGTCGCGTATTGAGTTTATCCAAGCAACAGGCACAGGAAAAAGCGAATAAGCTCCTTTCCCGTTTACGCTTAGATAATTTTGCCGGCCGCTTCCCACAACATTTATCTGGAGGGCAACAGCAACGAGTCGCTATCGCACGCGCATTAATGATGGAACCCCAGGTTTTATTATTTGATGAACCAACGGCAGCGCTGGACCCAGAAATCACAGCACAGGTTGTCAATATCATCCATGAATTATCAGCAACGGGCATTACGCAGATTATCGTTACCCATGAAGTGGAAATCGCCCGTAAGGCCGCAAGCCGTGTCGTATATATGGAAAACGGCCGCATTATAGAACAAGGTGATATCAACCATTTTACGCAACCACAAACCAAAGCCTTTGCTAATTATCTATCACACTAACTATTAATAGGATATAGCGATGAAAAAACTACTTTTTGCAGCCCTCTTAGGCACAGTAACTTTATCTGCAACCGCCACGGAAAAAGAGACCATTCGTTTTGCTACAGAAGCCACTTATCCTCCGTTTGAGTTCATTGATGAAAATAATAAAATTCAGGGTTTTGATGTCGATTTGGTCAATGCTCTCTGTGAGAAAATTAACGCCACATGTACCTTCACTAACCAATCCTTTGACAGCTTGATCCCCAGCCTGAAATTCCGCCGCTTCGACGCTTTAGCCGCCGGTATTGATGTCACCCCTGAGCGCCAAAAGCAGGTTGATTTTACTAACACTTATTACGACAACTCAGCGGTTTTTATCTCCGTTAAAGACAAAGTCTCTAACACCGCAGAGCTGAAAGGCAAACTTGTGGGTATTCAGAATGGGACAACTCATCAGAAATATCTGATGGAGCAACGAACAGAGATTAAAACCGTTCCTTATGACAGCTATCAAAATGCGATTCTGGATCTGAAAAATGGCCGTCTGGACGCCGTCTTCGGCGATACTGCCGTTGTTAACGAATGGCTGAAAAAGAATGAAAACTTAAATACCATCGGTAAAAAAGTCACTGACAAAAATTACTTTGGTATCGGCTTAGGTATTGCAGTGCGTAAAGGCAACAAAGATCTGCAAGATAAGCTGAATAAAGCACTCGCAGACATCAAACGAGATGGCACTTATGACATCATCTATAAAAAATGGTTTAAATAAGTCGCAGAATTTCCATGAATGAATTCCAATCTCTAACAAGCGCCGCCGGCATCACCGTCGGCCTTGCCGTGTCTGCATTAGTGCTTGGTCTGATTTTAGCCATGCTATTTGCTGCCTGGGAATCAGCCCGTTGGAAACCCTTCGCCATACTTGGTACCTGTTGGGTCACTCTGTTCAGAGGATTGCCGGAAATTTTGGTCGTGCTGTTCGTCTACTTCGGCGCATCACAACTTCTCATGATACTGGCTGATGGCTTTGACGTTGATCTTATCTTCTGGCACCCCAGAATTCAGATAGATATTCAAGACTTTTATGTCAGCCCCTTTCTTTGTGGCGTCATTGCACTTTCTCTGCTCTACTCTGCCTATGCATCCCAGACACTCCGTGGTGCGATAAAAGCCATTCCTATCGGCCAATGGGAAGCCGGTCAGGCATTAGGTCTTGGTCGCGCTGAAATATTTTTCCGCCTGATCATGCCCCAAATGTGGCGGCATGCTCTGCCCGGGCTCGGCAACCAATGGTTAGTTTTGCTGAAAGACACCGCGCTGGTATCGCTTATCAGCGTGAATGATCTGATGCAACAAACCAAAAGTATTGCCACACGGACTCAGGAACCCTTTACCTGGTATATGATTGTGGCGCTTATCTATCTAGCCATCACTTTACTCAGTCAATTTATTCTAAAGAAAATTGAGATGCATACCACCCGCTTTGATCGGAGTGTTTCCTAATGCTTGAGTATATCCAACAGATTTTGCCGGGGCTGACAACCAGTCTAAGCCTGACCGTCACAGCGCTTTTTGTTGCTTTCATGATGTCCGTTCTGTTCACTATGGTTCTGACCCTGAAATTGCCGGTACTGACACAACTGGTAAAAACCTACATTACTCTGTTCACCGGTACCCCTTTGCTGGTGCAGTTCTTTCTGATTTATTACGGACCTGGGCAATTTCCATCCATAAAAGCGCACCCGTGGCTTTGGCAATTACTGTCTGAACCCTGGCTGTGCGCAATGGTAACACTGGCGCTTAACAGCGCAGCATATTCTACGCTGCTATTCTATGGCGCGGTAAAGGCCATTCCTGCTGGTCAGTGGCAATCCTGTCAAGCATTGGGCATGTCTAAAGCACAATCTATGCGAATCTTACTGCCTTATGCCTTTAAACGGGCGTTATCTTCCTATTCCAACGAAGTTGTATTGATTTTCAAAAGTACCTCTCTCGCAAGCACCATTACTTTGCTGGAAGTCATGGGATACAGTCAGCTTCTATTTGGCCGTAATTATGATGTGATGGTTTTTATGGCCGCAGGGGTGATTTATCTATGCATTAACGGCATCCTGACTTTGCTGATGCGAATGATTGAACGTCGTGCACTCGCTTTTGAGCGCCATGATTAAACGGGATAGGGCGTTCTATGGAACCCCCATCCCCACATATTCTTTCGTTATTTAATCGTGACTTAACTTCAATAACGTTAAAACTTCGTAATGCTCGGTATGGGGAAACATATCAAACAACTGTGTCTTTTCTACACGATAGTTAGCGAGTGCAGCAATGTCTTTCGCCATTGTCTGAGCATTACAGCTTGAATAAAGAATATAATCCGGCGCCATTTTACTGAGATAATCGCACAACGCCTTACCAATTCCCCGCCGAGGCGGATTGACCAAAACCAATTGCGGAATTTGATCTTTTGCTACGGCGAAGTGTGTTGAGTCCAAAGCTTGAAACTCGATATTTTCCAAACCCAGTATTTTTGCCGAATCACGGGCGCAATCAATGGCTTCAGGGCTGATTTCGATTCCAGTTAAACAGGTATTTTTATCTGCGCAATGCAGACCAAAACCCCCAACGCCGCAGAATAGATCCCACATGCTACTGATTTTCAGTTCACGAACCCAACGCCCCGCTGTTGCGTACAATTCAGCAGCCACTTTCGGGTTAATCTGGAAAAAGCTATGTGGACGAATGTAAAGAGGAATACCATTAAACTGTTCTTTAAGCGCTTTTTGCTCAGTAAACAAGATCTCTTTTTCCCCCTCCAAGATCGCCATATGGATCGGCTGAATATTGGCAGAAATCACCGTAAGCTGTGGCAATTGATCACGCAACCGGGGTAAGGCACGCTCCAATTGAGCAATCTTCGTTTCAGAACGCAGTACAAAACGCAACATCATTTCACCGCTATGACGACTTTCCGTCAGCAGCAAATATTTCAGTTCACCCCGCTTACGAGCAACGTTATATGGCGTCAACCCGGCGCAAACAATGAACGATTTAACAACATCGAATACCGGCTGAAAATGCGCTGGATAGAGGGGACAATGACACAGATCAACCGCCGAGCCATCACGATGCAACATGCCTAATAATGGGCGTTCTACACTGCCGCTGACGACCATTTTGGCTTTATTACGAAAGGCGCCTGGTTGGCTGGCGATTGGAAGTAACCATTGATTCACAAGGGTTTGAGATAATAACTGTTTTAGATTCTGCTGTTTATCTTCTAACTGCTGAGAATAGGGTTTTTCAAGCCACTGACAAGAGTGACAATGCCCCGCAGAATAATGCGTACATTGCATTGTAGGATGACCGTGTTGGAAATATTAGTGCAAAGTAAAAGTCGGCGCCTTAGCAGAAGCTTGTGCTTCTTCTTCCTCTTCAATGTCACTCTCAATTTCAATATCGCGATTAATATACAACAAGTTATTACTGTGAATTTCAAAAATCACACCCGCAATCTGCTCTTCGCTTTGTTGCAAGAAATGAGAAAACTGGGAAAAAGTCAGCCCGGCTGAAATAAGGAAAGATTGACACACCACCAATTTTGGTAAATTTTCATCCTGAATATCAAGAAAAGCCTTGATTGTCAGGGAACTGGCATTAATCTGGCTTAGATTAGCCATCAGAGGAATAATCGCGGTTGGTTTAACTTCAGCCAATGCAGAAAACAAGATTACATTGTCCAACAGATCAATTTTGGCATCAAATAAGCCATCAATATTCTGCATATGAGGTAGATGCAGCGCTTGGCATGAATCGCACTCAAAGTAGGAAATTTTGAGCTGATCCAACCACTCACGCAATACTGATAAGTCAGGAATGACAAGTGAACTCATCTAAAACCCCATACAACGGAAAATGAAAAAGCGCTATAGCTTACGAAATAATTCTTTATCGCGCTATCACCAATAACTGATAAATTATTTTTATCTACCGTTATCACTATCTTCTGCCTTATTCTTCTGCCTTATTTTTGCTCTCTTTTTTATGATCAATTCCCAGAAAAGAGAGGCCATACACTGCACGCCAAATGATATTAACCGCAGCAGGGACCAAACAACCCACGCCGGTGAAAATCATAACAACATGTGCTTCTGGCGTCATTAGTAAATCTGTTAAGACGACAATATCATTAATAGTTAAATATGCCAGAAGCAAACAACTAATGCCGATAATTTCTAGCAGGATAACCTGTTTTGGCATATCTGCCAATGAACTCATGCTGCCATGATGACTTTTCATCACATCCTCTCTTAATAACCTGATGCCACATTATACTACCGGAAACGCTGTTGCCAAAATTGGTATGTCAAATTAAAACAAAAGGCAATTTCTGCTTTTTTTTACAAATCCATACAGGCATAGTAGCGATCAAATAAGCATGAACAACACATCAAACCGCATTATTTTAATATAACCAAGAGGAATTTATATGTTTACTGTGATTTTCGGTCGTCCTGGTTGCCCATACTGTGTTCGCGCGAAAGAGCTGGCGGAACGACTGAAAGAGCAACGTGATGATTTTGACTTCCGCTATGTTGATATTCACGCAGAAGGTATTACTAAAGCTGATTTGGAAAAAACCGTTGGTAAACCCGTAGAAACCGTTCCACAGATTTTCGTTGATGAGAAACATATCGGTGGTTGTACAGACTTCGAAGCATACGTAAAAGAACACCAATTGCTACAATAATCGAACCTCCCGTTCTACTTTGTTGTGGTAAAAACCGCCATTGATTATTAACCGCAGTGGGCCCGGTTGGTTTGTGCAAAAAGTGTTATTTTCATCAAACTGAAAAAAATCTGATTTTTTTTCTTATCACGAAGAACTTTCTTGCCAAATCGTAGTCTGAATTAATGCCACTGCTTTTCTTTGATATCCCAATATTGAGGAACCCGATAGTCATCCATTTTGGTTTAAGGCTATCGGGTTTTTTTATCGCCTGAAAAACATGCCGCTTATATACCCTATGGATTTCAAGATGCATCGCGACGGCAAGGGAGCGAATCCTTGGGAGCATAGAGAACTATGTGACCGGGGTGAGTGAGTGCAGCCAACAAAGAGGCAACTTGAAAGATAACGGGTATAAACACATAACCGATTCTACAGATGATAAAACTATCAACTACTTGTACTATCACCACGGCAATCCAGAGATTTTTATCATATATATCAATAAAATACTTATTTTTTATCATAACGACCGCCAGATGTTTCCTTGACGGAAATATAAACCAAACATAAATAACACCAATAATTAAGACGATTAAGCTTTACTCACAAGTCGGCCAACTTTACTCTCTTGCGTCCGACTATCGTGATGTACATAAGTGACTATATGTGAGGCCCGATTTGTTAGAACAAATAAATCATGATCTGTTTACTTTTTTCAATGCTACACCTGAATCATCACCAGCCATGATTGCAATGGCGGTATTCATAGCAAAATATCTGGTTCTTATTTTCCCTCTAACATTGGTTAGTTTCTGGTTTTGGGGTTCAGAGCGTACTCTTCCTTATCATCGGGTTATCGTCAGTAAAACCACCATTGCCTTCGGCTTCGCCATGCTAACCTCATTCTGTATCGGTTTACTCTGCCCTCACGACCGCCCTTTTGCAGAAGGTTTTGGTTATAACTTTCTTCCTCACGCGCCAACAACTTCATTCCCAAGTCATCACGGAACAACTGTCTTCACTTTCGCTTTATCCTTTATATTCTGGTATAGGATTTGGCCGGGCTTATGCATGATGGCAATTGCACTGGCTATCGCATGGGCCCGAGTTTATTTAGGCGTTCATTGGCCGATGGATATGGTCGGCGCATTTATCGTCAGCCTAATGGCATGTACTTTTGCGCAAATAATATGGAGCCTGTCTGGTGAAAGTTTACAAAAAAGATTGAACAGTCTGTACCAACGTTGCTGCGCTTTTCCTATCCGTAAAGGCTGGATAAAGAGCTAGTAACATACAGCCATTTTAGGTTCATAAAAGTACGAAGTCATCATGCCAATGTTGTATTTTTAATCAGCAATATAAATGCAACTCAGTGACTTGAGATAAACGAATTCCATGTCAACCAAGATTTTTTTATTAGACATTATTGACCAATTTTACATTCAAAAATGGACATGAGTTAACCAACAGAGGAATATCCTGTATCCTATTTAACATTTATTTACGCTTAAATTCAGCACAACGATTTTCATATAAATCAATAAATCTGTACAAATCACTATGTAAATAGATATATAACGAAAGAGATTATTAAAACCCGATCAAAGGATAGCGCATACATCTTTCATTCATATTATCGATACTGCCAATCTATTATTTTGGTTTTATATATATCTTTCACGAGGATACAAGCATTACATAAGAGATACCTATTTTTAAATCTGGTAACAAATTGATATTTATCAATTTATTGACCCTTTTCTCAATTTGCTATTTTCATTCATTAATATATAAACAAATAGACAGGAAATAACAAAAACATAAGAGAATAATGAGAGTTGAGTAATGGAAAAATTAAGGTTATAATTTGACCTCATGAAAATTCGCAATATTTAGGCAACAATTACACTAAATCTCGTAACATGATGACTTTTCGAGATATATTCTGCATTTGAGACTATGATCACGGTACTATTCACTAAAAATCGCTATCTTGCCGCTATCAAAAGTCTGGTTTTAAAATTTCCAGACTTTCTTTCAAAAAAGAAAGTAAAGCGAAAATTTTGGCTTATTAATTCAAAGTCCAATTTTCGACCAAAATATGGTAATAAAAACGTTCAAATAAACGCCAAAGATATTTAAAGAACTTATTTTTATAAAGAATTGTTTTTATAAAGAAAGAGTTAGGCCACATGTATTTGCATTTATTGCATACTTGCGGCATTGTAATTTCGTTTTTTAATTTACCGCGTTATTCTCGGAGATAACTATGGATATGACTCAAACAGGTACGATCGCATCGCAGGCGACCAGCCCAAGCGATTATAAAACCTGGCGTAAATCAGATACAGTATGGATGCTTGGCTTATACGGTACCGCGATTGGCGCTGGTGTACTATTTTTACCTATCAACGCCGGTATTGGCGGCCTGCTACCTCTTCTGGTGATGGCGCTACTGGCTTTCCCAATGACGTTCTTCGCCCATCGCGGGATGTGTCGTTTCGTTCTATCGGGTAAAAACCCAGGTGAAGATATTACCGAAGTCGTAGAAGAGCACTTTGGCAGCCTGGCAGGTAAACTTATCACCCTGCTCTACTTCTTCGCTATCTACCCGATTCTCTTGGTTTACAGTGTTGCTATTACCAACACCGTAGACAGCTTTATTGTTCACCAATTACATCTGCCATCACCTCCTCGTGCCCTGCTGGCTCTGATCCTAATTATTGGTGTAATGACCATCGTCCGTTTCGGCGAACAGGCTATTGTTAAGGCGATGAGTGTGCTGGTATTCCCATTTGTCGCCGTTCTGATGCTACTGGCGTTCTATCTGATCCCTAACTGGAACACCGCAATCTTTGAAAACATCACCATCTCTGCATCAGGTGCAAGTCATGGGCTGCTTATTACTCTATGGCTGGCGATCCCGGTAATGGTGTTCTCCTTCAATCACTCGCCAATTATCTCGGCGTTTGCCGTAGCAAAACGTGCAGAGTATGGCGAAAATGCTGAGAAAAAATGCTCCCGCATTCTGGCATACGCCCATATCATGATGGTTGTCACCGTGATGTTCTTCGTATTTAGCTGCGTATTGAGCCTGTCTCCAGAAAACCTGGCAGAAGCTAAAGCACAAAATATCTCTATTCTGTCTTATCTGGCTAACCACTTTAATACACCAGTGATTGCCTACATTGCTCCATTTATTGCATTTATCGCAATCACCAAATCTTTCCTTGGTCATTACCTGGGAGCGCGTGAAGGTTTTAATGGTATGGTCGTTAAGACATTGCGCGACCAAGGCAAAACTATTGAGCCTAAAAAGCTGAATCGTATCACGTCCATGTTCATGTTAGTCACAACTTGGATTGTCGCTACTCTAAACCCAAGTATTTTGGAAATGATCGAAAGATTAGGTGGTCCGATTATCGCAATGTTGCTGTTTATTATGCCAATGTATGCAATCCGCAAAGTTCCTGCAATGCGCAAATATGGCGGCAAACTAAGTAATGTATTTGTCGTCTTTATGGGATTAGTTGCTATCTCTGCGGTGCTCTACTCACTGTTTGCATAGATAAACACTTGGTTGCTGTTCTCTTCAAACGAGCAGCAACCGAATAATGACATGAACTAGCGAGCGGAAAAACTTAAGCTCCCCCCCACTTCACCCAATCCCCCTGCTGTTCATCATATTGCCACAAATCATCCTCGTTAAAATATCCACGTTCGTCTATTGGTACCCCTTGCTCCTCTTCTTCATCCCATTGTTGCCGCAACTTATCTGTCAGGATATAAGGTGTCTTGGTCGCAATCTCTCCCGCAAAAGGAAACCTATTGCCAGTCTCCTCAAGACGAATAAACCTGGCATCGGTAGGAATATTAGAGATAACTACAGCCTCAGTTGCCGAAGGAAAGAGAATATAACCGTTAATCAACGGGAAATATCGCGGCAAACCCGGTTTATACGGTGGTGGAATGATATCAACGGCGTTCCACATAAGAAGATAATCTAACCCCTCATCGTTATTAGGCCCCATTGGATAACCTTGGTAAAAATAACGATTATGAACGGAATAATTACCCGTCAATACATATGCAATATAAAAATAGTAACTAACCAGATCGACTTCTTCTGTTCTGAACGTACCGAATATTGAATGTAAAGGAAATGTTCCCATGCCGCCAAGAAGACCAAGAATCTCATACTGCTCATCATGACCATATTGATCAATATATTTCCCGGTCTTGATTTTCGACACCTGTATATCTGTCAAAATATTATCGCGTCCATTACTTGAGTTGAACCTATATCGACCATAAAGAAAGTGCAGACTATCCTCATAAATGTAAATAAATTGTTCCTGATTAAGCATATGGAGAGGATTAGGTTTATCCGTCCATCGTTTGTCAGCACTTAAATTATTGCGATTTCCGAAACGGATAGAAAGCGCTAACGGATCAAGATACGACATATAACCACCTTTTCATCATAGAACAGTGAGCCTATACCCGTTATCTTTCAAGTTGCCTCTTTGTTGGCTGCACTCACCCCGGTCACATAGTTTGCTGCTCCCTTGCCGTCGCGAGGCATCTTGAACTCCATAGGGTATATACGCCCATTAGAAAACAATAATTATTTTTCCAACAATGGCTTAACACTATATTTTCATGTTGTCATGCCAATTTATAACTGCCTCCCCAGTATTATCTTAAATGTATTACTGACAAAGCACTAAATACATGTATTAACGCCTACCAGAAATAAGCATCAATAGAATAATGAATTCTAACTATTTTATTTATAATAACATTCTTTTATTGATAAATATAAAATTACTATAATACAATTTAGCCTTAATATTGAAATAGTTATTTACATTGCTATTTTCTTTACTATTGAGTTTTTTAAATAATAGACCAATACTTCATAAAGAAAAGTTTTTTTTATAAAAAACACACACAATATCTCATTTACATTAATATTTATATAAATTTCAAATAAATAAATTGACCATATTTACTTACAACAATCAAAAATATAATTTAAATTTTTAATTATCAAGCTAATCATTCAAAAAAAATAAATTACCAATAATATTTTAATTTAATCTAACTATATGCAATATAAAAAATCCCGATTATTTTATATTTCTTACGTTGATGATTTATTTTCTATTTTTGGCAATATAACTCTACTTATCAATTAATTAAATTATTTTCTCAATTTTATTTGACAACCTATGAATGGCACCTATAGTTATATGTGTTAGAGAAAATGTTATATGCCAATTAAAAATGTTAACTGTCCTATACTTTTAGTGTAAAAAAATTTCTTATGTAGATTGCTTTTATAGTATAAGTACCAACCACCTTATATTTCTCAAACAAACGGTTCTCCGTTATTTATTCAGAGATAATATAAGTTTATTTATTAATTAAATTATATTTTGGAGTTTATATTATGATTAACGACATGCATCCTTCTTTGATCAAAGATAAAGATATGATGGACGACGTAATGTTACGTAGCTGTAAAATCATTGCAATGAAAATTATGCCAGACAAAGTTATGCAAGTCATGGTGACTGTATTAATGCTTGATGGCACATCTGAAGAAATGCTTTTAAAATGGAATCTGTTAGACAATAGAGGCATGGCGATTTATAAAGTCCTGATGGAAGCGCTTTGCGGTAAGAAAGATGTGAAAATAGGCACCGTAGGAAAAGTTGGTCCTCTCGGTTGCGATTATATTAATTGCGTAGAAATCTCTATGTAAAATAATCGCCTGTGAAATGCTTGAGCCAAATAATAGATTCCTAATAGAAACTCGATCTGATTGAAGCGATTTCATTAATCGCAAAATACAGTAATGTTGTGATAGGCGTTTGGCGCAACATTTCCCTGGTATAATGAAGCTGATTTTTATAACAGCACATTCTACCCTATTTAAGGCGGAGCGTAATATTAACGCTCTGCCTGCCTATTTGTATTTATACCCGTTATCTTTCAAGCTGCCTCTTTGTTGGCTGCGCTCGTTCACCCCAGTCACATAGTTATCTATGCTCCCGTGGATTCACCCCCTTGCCGTCGCGATGCATCTTGAAATCCATAGGGTATAATATAAAAATATAAATTCATAAAAATAACAGAAAATACACTTTCAATAAATTGAATTTAATTAAGCGGTTATCTATTCCATACAGATAATATCAATATATTATTATCAAAATTTAATTTCACCCAAAAATATCCCCCCTGAAAATCAATCCCAGAATGGCACATAGCCCCCACTCAGTTTTTTAAAATAAGGTATAACAACATCCCCCTCATTGTACACTGTAAATAATTAACAATAGATATAATTACATCAATAACATTTCCAATTTAGAATTATTAATAAAATATCATACATGCAGGTACTATTAAAACCTAAATAGATTTAAATGAATTAATTTCAAATATTTCAGCTATATATATCCATGCGAAATATTATAGTATAAGAATAATTTCATAATGTTTTATCTGAATATTAACTGGAAAATAAAAATTTAAATCATTCACTACATATCGCCCATACATTTCAATACCTAAGTCCCCTTTCTTGCCCAAACTCTATTAATAAGAACATCCTGAATAAATAATGCCTATTGGAACATATCATTAATTTTTTCATTTCAACAACATGAAATAAATATCAATATTATTTTTTGATTAGAGTGATGCCCTTGATTATTATAACCATTTAGAGGAAATATATTATTGGCAACATTTTAACAGCATCAATAATTATATAACACAGATAAACTTTTAATATAGATTACAATTACCAATTATCTTATATTTCTTCGGCGGACAAATTACTGCTCTGCACATTTTGGTAAAAAATTCTTTTTTTCAATTACATTAAATTAAAAGGTTAACACGATGAACTATGTAAATCCTTCTTCTAATGAAGCGGTAACAGAAAATAAACCAGAACAAACTACTCAAAACCCTCAAAATCCTCAAAACCCTAATTACTACTTCGCTGTTGGTACAGTAACTTCAGTTCAGGCAGCTCCTGATCAAAACCAATTGCAAGTGACTGTAACTATGCAATTCCCTAACGGAAAATTTAACTATCTGTTATGGTGGAATGCACAGGACTACAGAGGCGCAGCATTGTATCATCTTCTTCTGAGCGCTTGCAGTAATAACAAACGTGTAAATATAACTTCTTCATCAGCGGTTTCTCCTGGTGGTTACAATTATATCTACAACGCAACATTGTTGGCTTCCTAATATAAAGTCATAAATTGCTAAATAGCTGCACCTAATTCCTTATTGTTACAATAAAAATCGAGTGTAGTGTTTCTCTGGTAGAACAAAGCTGATATTGGGTAAAAACCAAAAATATTTTTCTACCAGAGACTCCCATATCCAGGCAGAACCTTGATCACAAGGTTCTGCCTGTTCTAGCAACACCACTTTAAGTTCACGATAATTAATAAATAATATCTTATTTCAATAATGCTATTTTAATGTCATTAATCTACATTCAATTAATTTAAAAATCATTTCAAATAGAAAATAAAAACCCACAAGAATAATAAAAAGACAATAATAGACCTAAAATTAATCCTAATGAATTTATTGATCATATACTTAATATACCCAATAACAACATATTAACACAATTGTATTAAATCTATTTATGAACATTGATATTTTGATTTTTTAAAAATTAATTTCCCACCTAATATTACCTATAAAATAGTAAAAACCCATTTTCTTGACAAATATCAATAACACTTACTACTATTTTTAATACTTGAATATCTATACCCTATGGATTTCAAGATGCATCGCGACGGCAAGGAAGCGAATCCCTGGGAGCATAGATAACTATGTGACCGGGGTGAGTGAGTGCAGCCAACAAAGAGGCAACTTGAAAGATAACGGGTATATTTTTCTCTCACTCATTTCTCTTCATAATAGGTGATCAAATGTCAGAAGAAAGCCAACGTATTAAAAAGCCATCCTCAGGTTATGCAACAGATCATTTCTACGATGGAGCATGGCATAGAGCCGTCAAATTTGTTGAAGGCAGTGTTGAATTTTTTGATGTTTACGATGTTATTTTTGAGGGGATTACTTACCAATCTCCACCAATCTTAGTTTCTGAGAACCTCATTATTGTTCCTATAGCAAAAGATGAAGTTGCCTGGAACAGTAAAATAGAAATATATGGTGCTATTGGCAGTGGAGAAAGCGAAAAGATTTTTTCTGACGGTGATGCTATCCGACCTTTTGCCGGTGAACTTGATGTTTCAAATCCTCAGGAGCCTCTTGTTATTTTCGGCGGCGGCAACGTTAGTCGTTTTTCCAATTACACAGCCAGTATCAATGGGGTTGAATATGGTGGTTTGATTATCGACCCAGAAAAGAATTCAATATCCTTATTGCGCCCCATTGAAGATGGAAAGCTGATGGTATTTGGTAAAACTGAAACTGGCAAAAATGTCATTGTTTTTGAAATAGAAACTGAAGGTGAAAATAAACCGCTTAATGGATGGGTAGAATTTCATGACGTAGCAACCTGTATCCTATTCAGAAGTGGCGATTTAACAGGATTCGCTAATAGCTATGAACTCCGATATGAAGGAACGTCAACCCGCAATTATCGAGGTTTATCACCTACACACATTCGTTACGAAAATATTGGGCATCATATTAGAACTGAGGTCGAATTATGGGCTTACTGGCAAGATAAACCTGATGGTGTCTTGTTATTCAAAGGCCGGTATAACGGATCTGCGGTAAAAAACAGCAAACGTTGCTCTCTAGATGGAAAAAAATAAGTGTAAAACGTGCGCGGCAAAATGCCGCGCCTTAAAATGCCACCCAACCTGCCGCATAAATCCCATTTTGACGCCAAATCAACCAAAAATCGCCTTAAACCAACCACCTACTTTCATCACAATCAAATCCCATATGCGACTGAAAAAGCCACCTTCCTCCACCGCCTCCTTAACCACCAAAGGACGTTGTTCAACCACCTTATCCCCCAATTGGAAATTAATCACACCGACAACCTGATTTTTCACCAAAGGCGCTGTCAATGGCATCTGATTTAACGTGTAACTGGCTTTCAGATTTTTTAGCTGCCCACGAGGAATGGTAATTGCCGCATCTTTTTCCACGCCAAGAGCAACATCTGAACGATCGCCATACCAAACCTTTTCTGAAACAAACGGTTCGCTAGCTTTAATGGGCGTCACTGTTTCATAAAAACGGAGTCCCCATGCAAGTAATTTTTCACTTTCGGCGAAACGAACCCGATCACTTGGCGCACCTAGTACAACAGAAATCAGCCGCATAGGTCCCTCGGTTGCGGAAGCTACCAGATTATGACCAGCGCCGCCGGTATATCCGGTTTTCACCCCATCCACATTTATATTTTTATTCCACAACAACCGGTTACGGTTAGGCTGTCGAATGTTATTAAAAGTAAACTCTTTCTCTTTATGCAGGGCGTACTCATCAGGAACATCCCGAATCATGGCCTGACTCAATATCGCCATATCACGCGCAGTACTGAATTGACCTTCGGCATCCAACCCATGAACTGTGCGAAAATGGGTGTTAGTCAAACCAAGTGCTTTGACATAACTATTCATCAGACTCACAAAAGCATCCTGACTACCTGCCACATAATCCGCTAAAGCAATGCTGGCATCATTACCAGACTGAATAACAACGCCACGATTCAAATCGATCACTTTTACCCTGTCACCAGGTTTAAGAAACATGAGAGAAGAACCTTTCAGTATGGGATTACCCGTCGCCCAGGCATCCTTTCCCACAGTAACCATATCTTCCGGCGTGATTTTTCCCGCTTTTATCGCCTGACCAACAACATAACTGGTCATAATTTTTGTCAGACTGGCTGGATCAAGCCGCTCATCGGGATTACCCGCCGCCAGAATTTTACCGCTGTCATAATCCATTAATACATAAGCTCTAGCGTCCACAGGTGGAACGATAGGTTCATCCGATGCATAAACACGAGCACTTACCATTGATGCCACTGTCAGCACCGCAATAACACATTTCATCGTCATCGCCAGACTTTTCTTCATCATCGTTCCCCTTTATTTAATAAGAAAAAATGTCAAATTCTTATTAATATAAAATGTTGTACGACAAGAAACCAACGTAAACAGTGTAAAGATTGTGCTGATCATTGGTTTTCATTTAATCTGATAGAGCATTATTGGTAGCAAGTAAAAAACTTTCTTATTATCCCGATCCAAGGAGAAGCTCATGCTGACCATTTGGGGCCGTAAAAACTCTTCCAATGTAAAAAAAGTGCTCTGGTGTCTGAAAGAACTTAATGTACCGTATAATCAAGTAGATATTGGCGGTAAATTTGGCAAACTGGATGACCCGCAATATCTGAAAATGAATCCGAATGGAAAAATCCCTTGTTTACAGGAGGGCGATTTTATTTTGTGGGAATCTAACGCAATTGTTCGTTATCTTGCCGCAAAATTTGGTAAAGATGGACTTTATCCACAAGATCTACAAGAAAGAGCAAACGCAGACAAATGGATGGATTGGGTTGGTTCACATCTGTTTCCTCATATCCGACAACTCATGATAGGTTTCATTCGCACACCGGAAGCAGAACGGGATCAAAAACAAATAGAGCAAACCCTGACTGAAATCGAAAAACTAATGAAAGTGCTCGATAACATTCTGGCAGAACAGAAATATCTTTCTGGCAATAAATTTGGCATGGCTGATATTGTCTTAGGACCAATGATTTATCCCTGGCTTAATATTCCAATCAAACGTCCATCTCTGCCAAATATTGAACGCTGGTACCAATTAATGGCAGAAAGACCAGCGTTCAAAGAAATTGTCATGATTGAATTAAGTTGAAAAAAATCAGCTCATTGGCATCCATCTAGGATCGGGATATTGATACTTAAATCCTAACTCCCGGCAAATACGGCTGCCATCAACAATCCGGCTTCCCACCTGAGTTTCTTCTCTGGAAAACTCAGGTGGAACTAAATCAAGCTGATTACTGGCCTTAGGATAAAATTCAGCTTTGGTTGGATGAACAGGCGCGCATAAATTATAAATATGCCCACCTTTAGTCCGCTGAATTAATAAGTTAATGGCTGAAATAACATCATCCTGATGAACTAAATTGACCGGCTGATTACCCCCTTTAACTTCCTTTTTTCCCGCCAGAAAACGCCCGGCATGACGACCACTGCCTACCAAACCAGCTAAACGTAAAATATCAACGGAAATATTGGGCAGTTTGTGCAACCAATTCTCTAATTCAACCAACGCCTGAGCGGAAGATGTTTCAGGGCAAAAAGGCGCATCTTCATTGAGATTGCCAGCAACAAAACCATAAACAGAAGTAGAACTGGTGAAAATAATCCTTGGCACAGAGTATGAAAGCGCAGTATCGACAATTAACTGAACTGCCCTAACATAGTTATAACCGCCACCCGCAGTGTGGCTTGCCGGTAAAGTGATGATCATCACATCGGCTACCATCAGTTGCTCTAAATCATCAAGCGCACAATTGATCTGAGGTTCCAGTTGTAACAAATAACATTCGATACCAGACATACGTGCTGCCTCTACACCATCCGGCGTCGTTTTACTGCCAACAACCTGTATACCACTACGACTCAACGCCTTGGCTAATGGCATCCCCAACCAACCCAGACCGATAATGGAAACTTTTTTCATCACCACTCCTTCTATGCCTGATATTATTTTGATTATGCAAACAATTTGAACATTAAGCCACTGTTATTATTGGTACTGTATTTCTCCCATAAAAAAATTTTTCAAGTAAAAACAAAATATTATTGCAATATAAATTTATTGTTAAAAAAATAGATTGCTTTTAGAGCATCAAATCGTATAGGTTGAATAGCGAGCAAAAAATTTAACCTCTGCTGGTCAGTGAGTAAAATCAACCGGCAGCAAACAGTCACTAATAGCAATAATAAATTAAAGAGAAACCATTATGATCCGCATTCAATTTAGCCATTACCACCATCATCATCCTGATTAGTCTTTCAGGCGGTTGTGTGCTGGAAGACGTTTAGCGGGTCTTCCGGTGGCATGAATGCGATAAAAACCCTCGGAAGAATCTTTCCGGGGGTTTTTTTATGTTTCCGATTTTAAGTGGGGATAAAAATGTTAGATAAATCACGTTTACGTATCGCAATGCAGAAGTCAGGCCGATTAAGCGAAGATTCACGAGAATTACTGGCTCGTTGTGGTATCAAAATCAATCTGCAACAACAGCGCCTAATTGCATTCGCGGAAAATATGCCAATTGATATCTTGCGGGTACGTGATGACGATATTCCAGGGCTGGTTATGGATGGCGTCGTCGATCTGGGTATTATCGGTGAAAATGTGCTGGAAGAAGAGCTATTAAGCCGTCGCGCTCAAGGAGAAGATCCACGTTATTTCACCTTACGCCGTCTTGATTTCGGCACCTGTCGCCTTTCACTGGCTGCCCCCCTAGACTACAACTATACCGGCGTCGAATGTTTACAAAATGCCCGCATCGCAACCTCTTACCCTCATCTGTTAAAACGTTATCTCGATCAGAAAAAAATCCACTTTAAATCCTGTCTGCTAAATGGTTCGGTTGAAGTTGCACCCCGCGCCGGGTTAGCAGATGCCATCTGCGATCTGGTTTCAACTGGTGCAACACTGGAAGCGAATGGTCTGCGGGAAGTCGAAATTATCTACCGTTCCAAAGCTTGCCTTATTCAACGTGATGGTGAAATGCCCGCTGATAAACAGCAACTGATTGAAAAACTGTTGACCCGCATTCAAGGGGTGATTCAGGCCCGTGAATCCAAATACATCATGTTGCACGCACCCAGTGCAAAACTCGAAGAAGTGATTGCTCTGCTGCCCGGGGCAGAACGTCCAACAATTCTACCGCTGGCGGGGGATCAAAACCGCGTTGCCATGCACATGGTAAGTAGCGAAACACTGTTTTGGGAAACGATGGAGAAACTTAAATCCCTTGGCGCCAGCTCCATTTTAGTGTTGCCAATTGAAAAGATGATGGAGTAAACGAAAATGACTCACCGTTTCGATACCTTGATCCATTGGCAGGGATGCCATGATGAACAACAAAACGCTTTACTGACACGTCCTGCTATTTCGGCTTCTGAAGAAATCTCCCGTACCGTGGAGCAAATTCTGCATGCGGTAAAAGAGTATGGCGATCACACTCTGCGTGAATTCAGCCGCCGTTTCGACAAAACGGTTATTGAAAATATCCGTATTTCACCGGAAAAGATAGCCGCTGCGGAAAACAGCCTGAATGACGACATTAAACAGGCAATGCAACAAGCAATGAATAATATCCGCGTTTTCCACGAAGCGCAGAAGCCTATAAAGATCGAAGTAGAAACCCAACCGGGGGTCTATTGCCAACAAGTAACACGGCCTATTGATTCTGTCGGGCTCTATATCCCCGGCGGTTCCGCACCATTACTTTCTACCGTTTTGATGCTCGGAACACCTGCTCAAATAGCGGGTTGTCATAAAGTTATACTTTGCTCCCCACCACCGATTGCCAATGAAATTCTCTATGCAGCCACCCTGTGTGGAATTAGGGAAATATTCCAGATTGGCGGCGCTCAAGCCATTGCCGCTATGGCATTCGGAACAGAATCCGTGCCAAAAGTAGATAAGATTTTTGGCCCAGGCAACGCTTATGTTACCGAAGCCAAAAGACAAGTTAGTCAGCGCGTAGATGGCGCCGCCATTGATATGCCTGCCGGCCCATCGGAACTGCTTATTATTGCCGACGAGGAGGCAAACCCCGTCTTTGCGGCTGCCGATTTACTTTCACAAGCAGAACATGGCCCTGACTCACAAGTAATATTGGTTACGCCTGATGAAGCATTAGCCAGAAAAGTGATAGCGGAAATCGAAAAACAGCTTATCCAGCTTCCCCGCAATCAAATTGCCGCCAAAGCATTAGCACACAGCCGGATTATTGTGACAACAAGCCTGCAACAGTGTGTAGAAATCAGCAACCGCTATGGCCCAGAACACTTGATTATCCAAACCCGTCAGCCAGAACAACTGGTTGAAAAAATCACTAGCGCCGGTTCGGTTTTCCTCGGTGACTGGTCGCCGGAATCTGCGGGAGATTACGCATCAGGAACCAATCACGTATTACCCACTTATGGCTACACCTCAACCTATTCCAGCCTTGGTCTGGCAGATTTCCTAAAACGTATGACGATTCAGCAATTGACGCCTCAAGGGTTACTGAACCTATCTCAGACCATTGAAACACTAGCGCAAGCGGAACAACTGACCGCTCATAAAAACGCTGTCACTTTGCGTGTGGCTGCATTGAACACTGTAGGTAAGGAGTCAATTATGAATAACATTTTCGACGCCAAGCTGTTGGCACGAGAAAATATCCGCAAATTAACCCCTTATATGTCTGCTCGTCGCCTTGGAGGCAATGGCGATGTTTGGTTGAATGCCAATGAATACCCCCTGGCGCCGGATTTCCAATGCACTAAACAAACATTGAATCGTTATCCTGACTGCCAGCCAGCCTCGGTTATCCGCCGTTATGCGGCCTATGTCGGCTTACAACCTGAGCAAGTGTTAGCCTGCCGTGGCGCTGATGAAGCCATTGAACTTCTGATCCGCGTATTTTGTGAACCCGGACAAGATGTGGTTCTGTTTTGCCCTCCGACTTATGGTATGTACAGTGTCAGCGCTGAAGCTTTTGGTGTCGAACAAAAGAAAATTACCACACTGGAAAATTGGCAACTGGATATCGAAGCGATCGAAAATAACCTCGACCGGGTAAAATTGATCTATATCTGTAGCCCTAATAACCCAACAGGAAACACAATTAATCCAGATTCATTGCGTAAAATCCTGAAACTGGCCGCCAACCGCGCCATTGTCACCATTGATGAAGCCTATATCGAATTCTGCCCGGAAAATAGTATCGCAAGTTGGCTAAAAAACTATCCAAATTTAGTCATTTTGCGAACCCTCTCGAAAGCTTTTGCTTTAGCCGGTCTGCGCTGTGGATTTACGCTAGCTTCTGTGGATATCATCACTCTGTTGTTAAAAGTGATCGCGCCTTACCCGCTTTCTACTCCTGTTGCGGATATTGCAGCACAGGCACTGACAACAGAAGGCATCGCCGTTATGCAAAAACGGGTTATTGAGACCAGGAAGAACCGCGATTATTTGCAACAAGCCCTGAATAAATTGGCTATCGTTGAAAAGGTATTCCCCAGTGAAACCAACTATATATTGGTGAAATTCTATGACGCAGAAACTGTTTTCAAAACATTATGGCATCAGGGCATCATCCTGCGCGATCAGCGTAAACAGCCCGGTTTGGAGGGTTGCCTGCGGATCACCATTGGCAGCCGTAAAGAATGCAAGCAGGTGGTTGAAGCCATCAGAACCCTTTCCACTATAAATGAACAACCAAGGGAGATCGCAAGCTGATGAACCAGAAACTCCTTTTTATTGATCGGGACGGTACGCTGATCACTGAACCGCCAACAGATTTTCAAGTTGATCGTCTGGATAAACTGGCACTGGAAACCGAGGTTATTCCTGCTCTGCTCGCCCTGCAAAAATCGGGATTCAGGCTAATTATGATCACCAATCAGGATGGCCTTGGCACAAATAGTTTTCCATTAGAACAGTTTGAACCGCCACATAACCTGATGATGCAGATTTTCAATTCTCAAGGGATCTATTTTGATGAAGTTTTAATCTGCCCTCACAAACCAGAAGAGAACTGTTATTGCCGTAAGCCAAACATAAAACTAGTGGAAAAATATCTGGCAGAAGGCTTGATGGACACCGCTAACAGCTATGTGATTGGTGACCGGGAAACCGATCTGCAATTGGCAAAAAATATGGGCATTCAGGGGTTACGTTATCATCCGAAAAACCTTGGCTGGTCTGCCATCAGTGAACAACTAACCCGTAAAGATCGCCACGCTCACATTCAACGTATCACTAAAGAGACATCCATCAATATTGACGTTTGGCTCGATCATGAAGGCGGCAGCGATATCAATACCGGTGTCGGGTTCTTTGACCATATGTTGGATCAAATTGCTACTCACGGCGGCTTCCGCATGCATGTTCAGGTTAAAGGCGATCTCTGTATTGATGATCACCACACTGTTGAAGACACCGGTCTGGCATTGGGAGAAGCATTGAAACTGGCTTTGGGAGATAAACGGGGCATCTGCCGCTTTGGTTTTGTGTTGCCAATGGATGAATGCCTTGCCCGCTGCGCTCTCGATATCTCCGGTCGCCCTTATCTGGAATATAAAGCTGAATTCAAACACCAGCGGGTGGGTGATTTAAGTACTGAAATGATTGAGCACTTCTTTCGATCGCTCTCTTATGCAATGGCCTGTACACTGCATCTGAAAACGAAAGGCAGCAACGATCATCACAGAGCGGAGAGCCTGTTTAAAGCCTTTGGCCGAACACTGCGTCAGGCGATTCGGGTAGAAGGCGATATATTGCCTAGTTCCAAAGGGGTTTTGTGATGAAAGTCGTCATTCTCGATACTGGCTGCGCCAACTTGTTATCGGTAGCTTACGCCATCCGAAAATTAGGCTATCAACCTGAAATCAGCCAGGAAGCAGCGACAATCCTGGCAGCAGATAAATTACTTTTGCCTGGCGTCGGCACTGCCAGTGCCGCAATGGATCAATTGAAACAACGGGAACTGATACCGTTAATTAAAGTACTTAGCCAACCTGTGTTAGGTATTTGCCTTGGCATGCAGTTATTCGCTGCTACCAGCGAAGAAAGCGATAATGTCACCTTACTCGAAATTATTGATTCCCCTGTGCAAAAAATGGCTACTCATGGGCTTCCATTGCCACACATGGGCTGGAATCAAGTTCTGCCAAAAGCCGGACACCCGCTATTCCGTGGTATTGAAGACCATACCTATTTTTATTTTGTCCATAGCTACGCGATCCCGCTGAATACCTACACCATTGCGCAAACTGAATATGGCAATACTTTCAGCAGTGCAATCGCCAAAGACAACTTCTTTGGCGTGCAGTTTCACCCTGAACGTTCCGGTGCTGCCGGAGCCAGACTATTAAAGAATTTTCTGGAGATGTAGGCACAATGATTATACCCGCATTAGATTTGATCGATGGCAAAGTAGTACGGTTACATCAGGGGGATTATGCTCAGCAACGGGATTATCAACACGATCCTCTGTCCCACTTTCAACAATATGAACAACAGGGAGCAAAACAACTTCATCTGGTCGATCTGACCGGCGCTAAAGATCCATCCGCCCGCCAGATTCCTTTACTGCGCAAATTACTTGCAGCAGTTTCTATACCTGTTCAAGTTGGCGGCGGCATCCGTACAGAAGAAGATGTGAAAACATTGCTTGATGCAGGCGCCAACCGGATCGTAATTGGCTCCATTGCCATAAAACAACCGGCATTAGTTACCCAATGGTTTAAACGTTACGGTGCGGAAAATATTGTGCTGGCGCTGGATGTCCGCATCAATGATACAGGCATGAAACAGGTTGCCATCAATGGCTGGCGGGAGAATTCCTCCATCACTCTGGAACAGGTTATTGAGCAATATCTGCCTTGCGGATTGAAACATGTCCTGTGTACAGATATCTCCCGCGATGGCACGCTAAATGGCTCAAATGTCGAATTATATCGGGCTATTTGCCAATGCTATCCACAAATCGCGTTTCAGGCGTCGGGGGGCATCGGCACATTAAATGATATCTCTTCTCTACCTGCCAGTGGTGTAGCCGGGATTATTATTGGTCGTGCATTACTTGATGGAAAATTTACCCTGACGGAGGCAATTCAATGCTGGCAAAACGCATAATTCCTTGCCTTGACGTTCGTGACGGGCAAGTGGTTAAAGGCATTCAATTTCGTCATCACGAAATTATCGGTGATATTGTGCCGCTCGCTCAACGTTATGCAACAGAAGGCGCAGATGAATTGGTTTTCTACGATATTACTGCCTCATCTGATGGGCGGGTAGTTGATAAAAGTTGGGTCGCCAAAGTTGCGGAAGTGATCGACATTCCTTTTTGCGTTGCTGGTGGGATTAAAACCGTCGAAGATGCAGGGCAAATCCTCTCATTTGGGGCAGATAAAATCTCCATCAACTCCCCTGCACTGGCCGATCCAACCTTAATTACCCGTTTAGCCGATCGTTATGGCGTTCAATGCATTGTCGTAGGGATTGATACTTGGTTTGATGAAAGTACTGGCCGCTATCAGGTTTATCAGTTTACCGGTGATGAAAAACGCACAAAGGCCACTCAATGGCAAACCCTCGATTGGGTAAAAGAAGCGCAACGCCGCGGCGCAGGTGAAATCGTGCTCAATATGATGAATCAGGATGGGGTCCGTAATGGCTACGATCTGACTCAACTAAAACAGGTGCGCGACGTTTGTCATGTCCCTCTTATTGCCTCTGGCGGCGCAGGCGCGCCAGAACACTTTCTTGATGCCTTTAAACAGGCAAATGTCGATGGCGCACTTGCTGCATCTGTATTCCATAAACACATTATTAATATTGGCGAATTAAAACAGTACCTTTCACAACACGGCGTGGAGATAAGAACTTGCTGACCGCACAACAAATCGAAAAACTGGATTGGGAAAAAGTCGCTTATATGATGCCGGTTATTGTGCAACATGCGATATCCGGCGATGTTCTCATGATGGGCTATATGAATAAAGAAGCACTGAATACCACTATCAGCTCGGGCAAAATTACTTTCTTTTCCCGCAGTAAACAACGTCTGTGGACCAAAGGTGAAAGCTCCGGCCATTTTCTCAATTTGGTCAATATCTATCCTGATTGTGACAACGATGCCCTGTTAGCACTCGCTGACCCAATCGGCCCTACCTGCCATGTTGGTACACACAGTTGCTTTGCTCCGGCGCAAACTGAATGGGGATTTCTCTATCAGCTTGAACAATTGCTGGCAAGTCGCAAAACAGCCGACCCCGACAACTCATACACCGCAACGTTATATGCCAGCGGTACTAAAAGAATCGCTCAGAAAGTGGGTGAAGAAGGGGTAGAAACTGCTTTGGCCGCGGTAGTTAATAATAGAGAAGAGTTAACAAATGAAGCAGCCGACCTGATGTATCACCTGATGGTTCTACTACAGGATCAAGATCTGGATCTCAGTTGTGTTATTCGTCGATTACGGGAAAGATGAGGCAGATGTCAGATATCAGATGTCAGATGTCAGATGTCAGATGTCAGATGTCAGATGTCAGATGTCAGATGTCAGATGTCAGATGTCAGATGTCAGATGTCAGATGTCAGATGTCAGATTAATTTTAGATCCTTATCCCCACCATTGAAAAACAATTTCGTCTGAAAATAGTTTATTTGAAAATCAGCTATCTTCAGATGTAACCCATTATAGGTTTGTAGTTTGTAGGGAGGTAATCGATTCTGCATTAAATTAAAAAGATAGGAATTTGAACGAAAAGCCTTGATACGGATTAGCGTATAGGGTTGAGAGGCGATTTTGTATTACCCAGTGGAATTGATAATTTCTATTATATTATGCGTTTGATTTGGGTAAATTAACGGATACTTGGAGTATACCCTATGGATTTCAAGATGCATCGCGACGGCAAGGGAGCGAATCCCCGGGAGCATAGAGAACTATGTAACCGGGATGAGTGAGTGCAGCCAACAAAGAGGCAGCTTGAAAGATAACGGGTATAAATATAAATGGTTTAGTCGTGTTGATATTACAATAATTCATCCTAATTTTTCTATTTTTAATCATAGTTACTCCCTATATACCCTATGGATTTCGAGATGCATCGCGGCGGCAAGGGAGCG
>NZ_JAZGJN010000257.1:0-42788 GCF_038085095.1 Photorhabdus sp. P32
CGACTGAGCTAACGACCCATCTTGTGACTTCTCTCGGCAACGGCGGCATATATTACTGATTTCTCCGCGTTACGCAATGATTATTTTTTGAAATTACGTTTAAATGCTTATTAAGCACTCAATCAACCCCGAAAATGTATTACTACATCCTTCCGGGGCCAATAGTTATAGAGTAGAAAGCTTTTTCTCTGCCAGTTTAGCTGCATTCGAACCTGGGTATTGTTTCATGACTTGCTGATAAACAGATCTCGCTTTATCCTTCTGGCCCTTGTCCTGCATGATTAAACCAACTTTATAAAGCGATTCGCCACTCTTCTGCGACTTAGGATACTCTTTTACTACCGTAGCAAAGTAATAAGCGGCTTCGTCTTTCTTACCCTTGTTATAGTGAAGCTGTCCTAACCAGTAATTAGCATTAGGCACATAACTCGATTTCGGGTAACTCTTCACAAAACTCTGAAAGGCTACAATCGCTTTATCATACTCTTTGGTATTCACCGCCAAATGAACAGCAGCGTCATAATCACCCTTCTCGCTGCCCGTACCAATAGATGATGATGCCTGATTGCCACTATTACTTGTACTTGCCGTTGAAGAAGCTGTATTTGCAGTAGGCTTACTCCCCTCAGAACTGGTAGCTCCTTCCAGTTGCTGATAAATATCCTTCTGCCGCTCTATAATCTGATTGAGCTGATACTGATTCTCCTGAATCTGCCCTCGAAGCATGTCAATATCACGTTGAGAATCAGCAAGTTGTTGCTGGAGCTGCGTTAATAGCTGACTGTGAGCATTGGAAATACGCTCTAATTGGGTAAGGCGCTCATCGGTAGAACCCGATCCGACATTACTGATTGGCGCTTGGGCAATAGCGGCCCAAGGAACCGCTACGCCAACCAATAACGACAGACCCAAAAAATGATGTCTGAAGTTACTGTTCATGAACTACTCTTAGTATGCCAGTACTGCGCGACGGTTTTTGCCATAAGCTGCTTCGTCGTGACCCAGTACAGCAGGTTTCTCTTTACCGTAAGAGACGATAGAGATTTGCTCACCGGAAACACCTTTGCCTTGCAGGTACATTTTCACTGCATTAGCACGGCGTTCACCTAATGCGATGTTGTACTCAGGAGTACCACGTTCGTCAGCATGACCTTCTACAACAACTTTATAAGATGGGTTGCTGCGCAGGAATGCCGCATGAGCGTCTAGCAGCTGAGTAAAATCTGAGCCAATATCGTATTTGTCAAAACCGAAATATACGATATTGTTGTTTTGTAGCTCTTGCATTTGCTGACGAGCTAATTCCTCTGCTGACAGACCCGCATTAGTTTCGTTAACAGTGCCGACACCAGTCTGATCGTTATCAGCATTCTTGTTAGAACTACACGCTGCTACGGCCATAACTGGTAAAGCTAACATCAGCCCTTTTAGCACTTTGTTCAGTTGCATCTCTTTGATCCTTTTAAAATTTGCCATACATATTATTTTATTATGCATCACAGATACGGCGACCAGGCAGGAAATTTTACCTGTCCATCGGTTGCCGGAAGACGCGCTTTGAAACGCCCGTCAGTCGAAACTAGCTGCAATACAGTCCCCAACCCTTGAGTGGAGCTATAAATCACCATAGTGCCGTTAGGTGCGATACTCGGCGTTTCATCCAGGAACGTATCCGTCAAAGTTTGAACGGCTCCCGTTGCCAGATCTTGTTTAGCAATGTGCTGCTTACCACTCTCTGAGCTGACCATCACCACAAAATTACCATCCGCACTTACATCAGCATCCTGGTTTTGTGTGCCTTCCCAAGTGAGCCGTTGCGGAGCACCGCCATTAATATCGATTTTATATAACTGTGGACGACCACCCTGATCAGAGGTATAAACCAAAGTCTGGTTATCCGGCATCCAACTTGGCTCAGTATTGTTACTGCGGCCATCTGTCACCTGACGAATCTGAGCTGAACTCAAATCCATCACGTAAAGATTCAAACTACCCGATTTAGACAGAGCAAATGCCAATTTGCTGCCATCTGGGGAAAATGCAGGCGCACCGTTATGACGCGGGAAGGAAGCAACCTGACGTACCTCGCCACTCGCCAAAGTCTGGATAACCAAGGCAGAACGGCCACTTTCAAATGTCACATAAGCCAGTTTGGCGCCATCAGGAGACCAGGCCGGCGACATCAACGGTTCCGGCGAACGGTGAACAGTGAACTGGTTGTAACCATCGTAATCAGATACACGCAATTCATACGGATATTTACCGCCATTAGTCTTGACGATATAAGCCAGACGAGTACGGAATGCCCCTTTGATGCCCGTCAGTTTTTCAAATACTTGATCACTGGCTGTATGCGCAGCATAACGCAACCACTGTTTGGTCACTTTAAATTGATCCTGAACAAGCACTGTACCCGGAGCACTCGCAGTATCAACCAATTGATAAGAGATTAAAAAACCACCATCCGCACTTGGTTGGATCTGCCCAACAACAACAGCATCAATTCCCAACGCCGACCATGCAGCCGGTGTCACCTCAGATGCCGTCGTTGGTTGCTGTGGCATACGGCTAGCATCAATAGGGTTAAACTTACCGCTGTTGCGAAGATCGGCCCCAACGATCGCCCCAATCTCTTCTGGCGCATTGCCCGCGCCAGTCCATTTAAATGGCACAACGCCAATAGGACGCGCAGAATCAACACCTTGGGTGATCTCAATACGAACTTCTGCCTGAACAACCGTGGCCCACAACATTAAAATGCCTAGCACTACTTTAAAAGCCTGCCTCATTAATCTCTCCCTTATCACGATGGAATAGTCGCAATAATTCGCAGAATATTAACAAACGTCAACAAACAAAACCAGATAGCTTAATAATATATACCCGTCATCTTTCAAGTTGCCTCTTTGTTGGCTGCACTCACTCACCCCGGTCGCATAGTTATCTATGCTCCCGGGGATTCGCTCCTTTGCCGTCGCGATGCATCTTGAAATCCATTGGGTATAGAATGGTTTTGTTTGTTATTAATAACTTCTAAATGACAACTTTATTGAGGTTTGAACTCCAGCGAAGCATTTTTAAACGCTTCATAAACCTCCTTGCTTGGCGGTTTCGGAATTTTCGCTTGTTTAGCCGCCGCTACCGCTGCTTGGCACAACGCCTGATCCCCCCCTTCTGGTTTTACATCAATTAGCAAGCCATCAGGAGCAAGCTTAATCCGCAATATACAGGTACGCCCACGATACATGCTTGGATCATAAAACTTATTCTGTATCGCTATCTGGATCTGTCCCAGATAGTTATTAATGTCAGCATTCGAAGCACCGCTTTTCTTGCCGCCGCCTTTACCCGCGGCAGAAGCTCCTCCTTGCTGTTTAGGTGCGTTGGAAGTTAAACCACCCAGTAAATCATCAACTTCACTTGCCTGTTTAGTGGCTTGCTCAGCAGCTTTTTTCTTGGCGTCAGCTTCGGCCTTGGCTTTAGCCTTTGCATCTGCCTCAGCTTTGGCTTTAGCATCCGCTTCAACTTTAGCTTTCGCTTTAGCCTCAGCTTCTGCTTGAGCTTTTGCTTCTTCCGCGGCTTTTTGTTTAGCAGCAGCGGCTTCAGCTTCTTTCTTAGCTTCAGCTTCGGCTTTCTTCTGTGCCTCTGCCTGCTCTTTAATCAGTTTTTCTTTTTCAGCCTTAGCCTTTGCCGCCGCTTCTTCTGCCTGTTTTTGCTCTTCGCGGGCTTTGTTTGCGGCTTCTAAAGCTTGCTTTTTCTGTTCTTCCGCTACCTGTTGCGCCTTAATTCGTTCTTCTTCTACCGCTTTTAAACGCTCCTGCTCTTCAGCCTGTTTTTCCCTTAATTCAGCGGCCTGCTGTTCCGCTTTTTTCTTTCGTAACTGCTCTGCACGCTTAGCATCAGCCTGTTGTTGTTGCTGTTGGTTGTACTGTTGTACTACCGCATTCGGATCGACCATAACAGCATCAATAACAGAACCATCCTGACCACCGCCACCCATTTCAGTTTTTCGTGTCAGGGAACCCCAAATAAGTAACCCGATCAAAATAATATGCAACACAACCGAAACGATAACAGCGCGATTTAATTTATTGTTTTGCCCGTTTGTCTTTCCCACGCTCGATATCCAAGATCTTCAAATAACAGCAACTGCCGGCCAAACTCAGATAGGCTGAGTCATTAAACCAACGGATTTCACACCTGCCCGATGCAGCATGTTAAGTGCCTTAATAATCTCATCATAAGGCACTTCCTTCGAACCACCGATCAAGAAAACGGTTTTTGGATTCTCTTTTATTCGTGCCTGAGCTTCCGCAATAATCTGCGGTTCAGGCAGTAACTCCAACCGTTCATGGTTAACTATCATGGTGTATTGACCAACACCAGAAACCTCCACGATTACCGGTGGATTATCGGAGCTGGAAACCGTTTTAGAATCTACCGCATCCGGCAGATCAACTTCTACGCTTTGAGTGATAATCGGCGCTGTTGCCATAAAGATAAGCAACAGAACCAGCAATACGTCCAGTAAGGGAACGATATTGATTTCGGATTTCAGCTCACGCTTGCGACTACGAGTGCGTGCCATAGCCTCTCCCCTTACTATTTGTTCTCTGCTTTATTTTCAGCAGCGAAAGCCTGACGATGCAAAATAGCCAGAAACTCTTCCATAAAGTTATCGTAATTTTGCTCTAGCTTATTAACACGCTGATTCAGGCGGTTGTATGCCATAACTGCCGGAATCGCCGCAAACAGACCAATCGCCGTTGCAATTAACGCTTCTGCAATACCCGGCGCCACCATCTGGAGAGTAGCCTGTTTTACCGCACCTAACGCGATAAATGCATGCATAATTCCCCAGACCGTACCAAATAGACCAATATACGGGCTAATTGAGCCAACTGTACCCAGGAATGGAATATGGCTTTCCAACGATTCCAATTCACGATTCATTGAGATACGCATTGCACGTGAAGCCCCTGTTACCACCGCTTCTGGCGCATGATTATTTGCATGACGCAGACGGGCAAATTCTTTGAACCCAGAATAAAAAATTTGTTCTGTTCCACCTAAAGAATCTCGACGCGACTGACTTTCCTTATATAAGCGTGATAATTCAATACCCGACCAGAATTTATCTTCAAACGCTTCCGCTTCTCGGGTTGCTGCATTGAGAATTTTGGTCCGTTGAATAATGATCGCCCATGAAGCAACGGAAAAGCAGATCAAAATAAGCATGATCAGCTGCACCAAAAGGCCCGCCTTCAGGAATAAATCTAGAATGTTCATGTCAGTCACTGCTTAAACTCCGCGACAATAGACTTTGGAAGCGCAATCGGCTTCATTTGAGATGTATTCACGCAGGCGATTAACACTTCTGCGCTGTTAAGAATTACTCCATTATCATCAACAATGCGTTGAATAAATGTCAAAGACGCTCTGCGAATATCCGTAATTTCACTCTGCACCTCCAACATATCATCAAGCCGGGCCGCGGCACGGTAATCAACCACCATACGCCGAACAACAAAGGCAATTTGTTCATCAAGTAAACGCTGTTGATGAATTCCATGCTGACGTAACATCTCAGTACGCGCTCTTTCATAAAAGACGACATAACGACCGTTATAAACTATCCCACTCGTATCTGTATCTTCGTAATAAATACGAATGGGCCACCGGAACAACGTATTACTCACTTTCAATCCTACATAAGGCGAATTAACGCTGCCACTATACTCAAGACAATGCGGCTTTGGAATAATGTGCAAATAAAAAATTTATGGGTTAGAGGCCCTATAACATACAGAATTAACTCATAAAGAAATGATACAAACCCCAAATCAAAATCAAGAATGCCAGCAAAGGGGAGAAAAAAATGCGCCAGACGCTATTTCTTGGCTGGAAACCCACCCCAAAAATCACACCTGTGCATACAGCCCATATTAGCAAAATACCTTGCCATATCTGCAATGAACTGGTGTTAGCCGCAAAACGAGCAGGGTCCCAGAATACACAAGCAGCAAACATTAATGCCGCGATAAGAATAAGGCCCCGAACAGGGCCTTTATCTATCAACACGATTTTTCGCCATTTTCAGCGGCTTTTTCTTCTTCATTATGCTCAAAAGCTAAGGCAGCGATTATAGCGAAACTACAAGCCAAGAGCGTTCCGAGAATCCAAGCAAAATACCACATGCTTTATGTTCCTTAGTACAGTGAATGTTTATTATCTTCAATAAAACTTTTATCCAAACGCCCAAACATTTTGTAGTAACACCAAATGGTATATCCCAGAACAATTGGGACAAAAATCAATGCAACTACAGACATGACACGCAGCGTCATCAGGCTTGAAGTAGCATCCCACATCGTCAAACTGACATTAGGATCAGTGATTGAAGGCATCACAAATGGGAACATCGTTACACCACAGGCCAGAATGATGCCAGCCATTGTCAGTGAAGAGAACAGGAATGCCCATCCAGCTTTATTCATACGGGTCATCAGCATCGTCAGCATAGGCGAAGCCACACCCAGTGCCGGTAGCGCCCACAACCACGGATAATTGTTAAAGTTAGTCAGCCAAGCACCCGCCTGATGAGCAACTTCTTTATGTAATGGGTTAGACTGAGCCATTGTATCTAAGCCGCCAGTCACAACATAACCATCAATACCATAAATCAGCCATACGCCTGCCAGCAAGAAAGCCGCCATTGTCACCAGCGCACAAAGATAAGTTGCGGTACGAGAACGCAGACGCAGTTCACCCGTAGTACGCATTTGCAGATAAGTTGCCCCCTGAGTCACAATCATCATCAAGCTGATCACCCCCGCCAGTAAACCATACGGGTTGAGTAATCCAAAGAAGGAGCCGGTGTAGAACAGGCGGAGTTGAGAATCAACGTTAAACGGCACCCCCTGTAATAGATTACCGAATGCCACACCGATAACTAATGGCGGAACAAAGCTACCGATAAATATTCCCCAATCCCACATGTTACGCCACTTGCGGTCTTCCAGTTTGGAGCGGTAATCAAAACCAACCGGACGGAAGAACAATGCAGATAACACCAAGATCATAGCAACATAGAAGCCAGAGAACGCCGCAGCATAGACCATCGGCCATGCGGCGAACAGCGCTCCACCAGCGGTAATCAACCAAACCTGGTTACCATCCCAGTGCGGCGCCACTGAGTTAATCATGATGCGACGTTCAGTATCGTTTTTGCCGATGATACGTAACAGGATACCAACTCCCATATCAAAACCATCAGTTACCGCGAAACCGATCAGCAACACACCAATCAGTAGCCACCATATAAATCGTAGTACTTCATAATCAAACATACGTGGACTCCTGTTTACTGAGCATCAGGTGCTGAAATTGTTTTCTGTTCAAAATGGTAACGACCCGTTTTCAGGCTACTTGGGCCAAGGCGGGCAAATTTGAACATCAAAAACATTTCCGCAATCAGGAATAAGGTATAAAGGCCGCAAATCAGCGCCATAGAGAACAAGATATCGCCGGCAGTTAAATTGGAACTCGCCACCGCAGTTGGCAGAACTTCACCAATTGCCCACGGTTGACGACCATATTCCGCCACAAACCAGCCTGATTCTATGGCAATCCACGGCAATGGAATACTGTACAGGGCGGCGCGCAGTAACCATTTTTGTTTACCAATGCGGCCACGGATAACACTCCAAAACGCCAGACCAATCAACAGTAACATCAGGAAACCTGCCGCAACCATGATACGGAATGCAAAATAGAGCGGCGCAACACGAGGAATGGAATCTTTTGCAGCCGCTTTGATTTGTTCTTCACTGGCATCAGTCACTTTGCTGGTATAACGTTTCAGCAACATGCCATAACCCAGATCTTGTTTATTCTCATTGAATGCAATACGAACAGTCGGGTCGGTGTTACCTGCACGCAATTCTTCCAACAAGTGATAAGCCTTTATACCATTACGAATACGCTGCTCGTGCTGGTCCATCAAATCACGCAGACCAATGACCGGAGTATCAACAGAACGGGTAGCAATCAGCCCCATAAGATAAGGGATCTGAATGGCATATTTGTTTTCCATTTTATCCTGATCCGGGATACCTATCAGTGTAAAAGCTGCCGGCGGTGGTTGGGTTTCCCATTCAGCTTCGATGGCGGCCAGCTTAGTCTTCTGTACGTCGCCCATTTCGTAACCAGATTCATCACCCAATACAATAACAGACAGTACAGCCGCGATACCAAAGCTTGAAGCAATCGCAAATGAACGCTTAGCAAATGGAATATCACGGCCTTTAAGCAGGTAGTAAGAGCTGATACCGAGAACGAAGATCGCCCCGGTCACATAACCCGCTGCAACGGTATGAACAAATTTCACCTGAGCAACCGGGTTCAGCACCAGTTCAGAGAAACTGACCATCTCCATACGCATGGTTTCAAAGTTGAAATCAGAAGCAATCGGGTTTTGCATCCAACCGTTAGCAATCAGAATCCAAAGTGCAGAGAAGTTAGATCCTAATGCGACTAACCAAGTTACCGCCAGATGTTGCGTCTTACTGAGACGATCCCAACCGAAGAAGAACAAGCCTACGAATGTAGATTCCAGGAAGAACGCCATCAGCCCTTCAATCGCCAGAGGCGCACCGAAAATGTCACCGACGTAGTGAGAGAAATATGACCAGTTAGTCCCAAACTGGAACTCCATAGTCAGCCCTGTTGCAACCCCCAGAGCAAAGTTAATACCAAATAACTTGCCCCAGAATTTTGTCATATCTTTATAAATCTGTTTACCGGAGAGCACATATACCGTTTCCATGATCGCCAGCAAAAACGCCATACCCAGCGTTAGCGGAACGAATAGGAAGTGATACATCGCGGTTAAGGCAAACTGTAATCGTGACAGTTCGACAATATCAAACATCTTGACTCCTTGCTCCTAGCAGGAAGACACCGACTTGCGGCAACCTGACTTCATATAAGCGCTTTTCGCAAAGCACTCATGCAGAAGCCTCATAACTACCAGCAATAAATGCCTTTAAAATAACAACTCATAACCAAGTAAATTAAAAACTAATTAGACTAATAGTATAGTACGCTTATATTCCCATACAATAAATAGGTTTTACGTGATTCAGATTAGAATTCTGAATATAGATCAAGAATTGCGGTTATTGTTTAATGGGAATTAATTTGATCAAAGTCAATTTAAGCAAATTAAAGCAATAATGCCATAGTAATAACTTGATTTTAGGTATCTTTTTCTGATTAGTGTTAATTACTTTGTCCATTATTTCATTTTGGTTGATATATTGTTAATTATTTGTTTATTTAGATAAATATTGATTTCTATATTGATGTAAAATGACTTTTAAAATTAACTTGTTATTTTCATCCTTAAGAAAATATTATTATTAACTTTTCCTCTAATTAAATTTCATTTTAATAAATAGCATTAATGAAATTCAGTTTAATTTAATTGGAGAATAACAAATTGAAAATAAGGATTTAATGAATTTAATCGCGGTGAATACTGTCTATACAAATAAAAAGGCCACTTTACAGCGGCCTAATAGATAAGAATTATTTATTGGACTTTACTTGCCAGCAAGTAAATCTTTTACTGCATCACCGATATCCGCCAGGCTGCGAACTGTCTTCACACCCGCCGACTCCAGAGCAGCGAATTTTTCGTCCGCCGTTCCTTTACCGCCTGCGATGATGGCGCCAGCATGCCCCATACGCTTACCTTTTGGTGCGGTTACACCGGCAATATAGGCAACAACCGGCTTAGTGACGTGCTGTTTAATATAAGCCGCCGCTTCTTCTTCCGCTGTTCCACCAATTTCACCAATCATTACGATGGCTTCTGTTTGCGGATCTTCCTGGAACAGTTTCAGAATATCAATGAAGTTAGAACCTGGAATTGGGTCACCACCGATACCAACACAAGTAGATTGCCCTAAACCAGCATCCGTTGTCTGTTTTACCGCTTCATAAGTCAGCGTTCCTGAGCGGGAAACGATGCCAACTTTACCTGCTTGATGAATGTGTCCCGGCATAATACCAATCTTACATTCATCTGGCGTAATGACTCCCGGACAGTTAGGGCCAATCATACGCACACCCGCTTCATCCAGTTTCACTTTAACCGCCAGCATATCCAGCGTCGGGATGCCTTCAGTAATGGTGATGATCAGTTTAATTCCTGCGTCGATCGCTTCCAGAATAGAATCTTTACAGAATGGCGCGGGAACATAGATAACAGAAGCCGTTGCCCCTGTTGCTTCTACCGCTTCACGAACGGTATTGAAAACAGGTAATCCCAGATGCTCAGTACCGCCCTTACCCGGCGTTACCCCACCAACCATTTGAGTACCGTAAGCAATCGCTTGTTCTGAATGGAAAGTACCTTGGCTGCCAGTGAAACCCTGACAAATAACTTTGGTATTTTTATCAATTAAAATAGACATTATTTATTTGCCCCCACTGCTGCTACTGCTTGCTTAGCTGCATCTGTCAAGCTGGTTGCGGCAATGATATTTAAACCACTGTCAGCCAATTTTTTCGCGCCCAGATCAGCATTGTTCCCTTCCAAACGAACAACAACCGGTACGTGAACCCCGACTTCTTCCACTGCGCCAATAATACCGTCAGCAATCAGGTCACAACGAACAATACCACCAAAGATGTTAACCAATACCGCTTTCACATTTTCATCTGACAGGATAATTTTAAACGCTTCTGTCACACGCTCTTTGGTTGCGCCACCACCCACATCAAGGAAGTTAGCTGGCGCGCCGCCATGCAATTTAACGATATCCATCGTTCCCATTGCCAAACCTGCACCGTTTACCATGCAACCAATATTGCCATCCAGCGCGACATAGTTCAGCTCCCACTGTGCCGCCTGAGCTTCACGGGGATCTTCCTGAGATGGGTCATGCATTTCACGCAATTCAGCCTGACGGAACAGTGCGTTACCATCAGCGCCCAGTTTGCCATCCAGACAAATCAAATCACCTTGAGTAGTAATAACCAGTGGGTTAATTTCAACCAGCGCCAGATCGCGCTCCAGGAACAGATTTGCCAACCCCAAGAAAATTTTAGTGAACTGGCTGACTTGTTTACCGGTTAAACCCAGTTTAAATGCCAGTTCACGCCCCTGATAAGACATAGGACCAATCAACGGGTCGATAATCGCCTTATGGATCAGTTCCGGAGTCTCTTCCGCAACTTTTTCAATTTCAACACCACCTTCAGTAGAAGCCATGAACACTACACGACGTGTACCACGATCAACCACAGCGCCGAGATACAGCTCCTTCGCAATATCAGTTGCCCCTTCCACTAAAATCTGACGAACAGGCTGCCCTTGCGCATCTGTCTGGTAAGTAACCAAACGTTTGCCTAGCCACTGCTCTGCGAAAGCGCGAATTTCTTCTTTACTGTTAACCACTTTCACGCCGCCCGCTTTACCGCGACCGCCAGCATGAACCTGGCATTTCACCACCCAAGGGCCAGAGCCGATTTTAGATGCAGCTTCTTCTGCTTCACGCGGTGTCGTGCAGGCGTAACCAGCCGGAGCGGGTAAACCATACCGTGCAAAAAGCTGTTTTGCCTGATACTCGTGTAAATTCATGATGTTCTATCCATAATTAAGTCTGAGAAGAGCAAAAATAAGTAAGTTGCTCTCTGATTTTTTTGTTGCTTTGGATATAGCCAGTCCAAAGACTGGCTGTACATATACATTTGTTTACTTCAGACTGGGCAGATATTAGCGCGTATCTGCCCTGATTATGTTGCTATACGTCCAGCAGCAAACGTGCAGGATCTTCCAGCATTTCTTTGATGGTCACCAAGAAGCCTACAGACTCACGCCCGTCAATCAGACGATGGTCATAAGACAGCGCCAGGTACATCATTGGAAGGATCTCCACCTGACCATTAACCGCCATTGGGCGATCTTTGATGGCATGCATACCAAGAATCGCACTCTGTGGTGGGTTAATGATTGGCGTAGACATTAAGGAGCCGAATACACCGCCATTAGTAATGGTAAAGTTACCACCCGTCAGCTCTTCAACGGTCAATTTGCCGTCGCGGCCTTTGATAGCCAGCTCTTTAATGCGTTTTTCGAGATCAGCCATGCTCAACGCATCGGCATCACGCAGGACTGGCGTTACCAGGCCACGCGGTGTCGATACCGCAATACTGATGTCGAAATAGTTGTGGTAAACCACATCAGTACCATCAATAGAAGCATTCACTTCTGGATAGCGTTTCAGTGCTTCAACCACGGCTTTCACATAGAAAGACATAAAACCCAGACGCACACCGTGGCGTTTTTCAAACGCCTCGCCGTACTGCTTACGCATGTCTTGAATCGGCTTCATGTTAACTTCGTTAAATGTTGTCAACATCGCCGTGTTGTTTTTCGCTTCCAGCAGACGTTCAGCCACACGCTTACGCAGGCGAGTCATTGGAACACGTTTTTCACTGCGGTGCGGCAACAGAGAATCCTGGGCAGAAACAGGGGCTTCTACAGACTTGCTAGCCGCTTTTTCGTTATCAGCCATGTATTTTTCCACGTCTTCACGGACAATACGTCCACCAACACCACTGCCTTTAATCGCTGTAGCATCAAGATCATGCTCTGCAATCAAACGGCGGACCGCCGGGCTGAGCGCATCATTGCTCTCTTCTTCTAAACCCGCCGCCTGGCGTTTCGCCAAAGTTGCTTCTGTCTTTTCTTTTATTTCCGCCGGCTTGCCAGTGCTATCGCCCAGACGGATACGACCAAGAAGCTGACGAGACAGAACAGTGGCGTCTTTCTCTTCCAAAATGGCTTCTAAAACACCCGCTTCACTGGCAGGCACTTCCAACACAACTTTATCTGTTTCGATTTCAACCAGCACTTCATCACGCTCAACACGGTCACCCTCTTTTTTGTGCCAAACTGCCACAGTGGCATCAGCAACAGACTCAGGCAGATCCGGAACCAGAATATCTACGCTACTCATTTTATATCCTTTATTTATTCAACGTTCAGTGCGTCATTAACCAGCTCTTGTTGTTGTTGCTGGTGAACTGACGTATATCCAACTGCCGGGGAAGCAGACGCAGGACGACCTGCATAACGTAAAGAAGCCCCGAACGGGATCACTTCACGGAAGTTGTGCTGACTGCAATACCAGGCCCCCTGATTTAATGGCTCTTCCTGGCACCAGACAAAATCATGTACATGAGCATACTGTTCCAGTGTTGACTGAACATCCTGATGAGGGAATGGATATAGTTGCTCAATACGCACGATAGCGACATCAGTTTGTTCATTTTTACGACGTTGCTCCAACAGGTCGTAGTAGACTTTACCTGAACAAAGTACAACTCGTTTAACGCCTTTCGGATCAAGATCGTCAATTTCACTAATAACCGTCTGGAATTTACCGTTAGCTAGCTCATCCAGGCTGGAAACGGCTAATGGATGACGCAACAGTGATTTTGGCGACATAACGATCAACGGACGGCGCATACCGCGCAAAGCCTGACGGCGAAGCATATGGTAGACCTGAGCTGGCGTTGATGGCACACAAACCTGCATATTCTGTTCTGCACACAGTTGCAGATAACGCTCCAAACGGGCTGAAGAGTGTTCAGGCCCTTGCCCTTCATAGCCATGAGGCAGCAGCATAACCAAGCCGCACATACGGCCCCATTTCTGCTCGCCGGAGCTAATGAATTGGTCAATAACAACCTGTGCGCCGTTGGCGAAATCACCAAACTGAGCTTCCCAGATTGTCAGAGCACGAGGTTCTGTTGTTGCATAGCCATACTCAAACGCCAATACCGCTTCTTCAGACAGAACAGAATCCCAAACATCGAATGCTCCCTGACCGTTATGAACGTTCGCCAGAGGAACATAAACAGAACCGTTAGCCTGATTATGAACAACCGCATGACGATGGAAGAAAGTACCACGACCCGCATCTTCACCAGACAAACGCACCGGGACCCCTTCATCCACTAAAGTCGCGTAGGCCAATGTTTCTGCGCCGCCCCAATCGAACAATTTATCGCCGTTCGCCATTTCTGCACGGTCGTTATAAATTTTCGCTACACGGGAGTGCATTGTCACTTCTTCCGGGACGGAACTGATACGTCTACCCAGATCTTGCAAACGCTTAATATCAACTTTATGTGGGTACTCTTCATCCCATTCGTGATTAAGATAAGGCTCCCAAGTAAATGAATGCAGCCCCATTGAGCGCCACTCATCAACGACACAATCACCACGGTCGAGGGCATCACGATACAGGTTAACCATTTCGGTCATATCATCGACTGATATCAAGTTCTCAGCCGCCAGCTTGTCGCCATAGATTTTACGCGGCGTTGGGTGTTTCTTGATTTTTTGATACATCATTGGCTGAGTCGCACTTGGCTCATCAGCTTCGTTATGACCATGACGACGGTAACAGACCAGATCGATCATCACATCACGTTTGAAGGTATTACGGAAATCCAGTGCTAAACGGGTAACAAATGCCACCGCTTCTGGATCGTCTGCATTAACGTGGAAAATCGGCGCCTGTACCATTTTGATAATATCGGTACAGTATTGTGTTGAACGGGCATCTTTCGGGTTAGACGTTGTGAAACCGATCTGGTTGTTGATGACGATACGAATTGTACCGCCTACCTCATAACCACGAGCCTGAGACATGTTCAGAGTTTCCTGCACTACTCCCTGGCCGGTAACAGCAGCATCACCGTGGATAGTGATTGGCAATACCATATTACTGCGGCCTTCATCCAGACGGTCACGGCGGGCGCGTACTGAACCAATAACTACAGGGCTGACAATCTCAAGGTGAGATGGGTTAAATGCTAATGCCAAATGAACCTGAGCCCCCTCGGTGGCAAAGTCAGACGAGAAACCTTGATGATATTTCACGTCACCAGTACCAAGGTGCTCTTTATGCTTACCAGCAAACTCATCAAATAGATCAGCCGGTTTTTTACCTAAGATATTAACCAAGACGTTGAGGCGACCACGGTGAGCCATCCCCAGCACAACTTCTCGTGTGTCATGCTTACCCGCATGGCGGATAAGATCCTTCAACATTGGGATCAGCGCATCACCACCTTCAAGAGAGAAACGTTTCGCTCCCGGAAACTTCGCTCCCAGATAACGCTCCAAACCTTCCGCTGCCGTCAGTTCTGCCAGAAAACGCCGCTTTTCTTCTACGCTAAACTGAGAGCTGACCGTCACAGACTCCAGACGCTGCTGAATCCAACGTTTTTCTTCCGTATTGGTGATGTGCATGTATTCAGCGCCAATAGAACCGCAATAAGTGCGTTTCAGCGCTTCATACAAATCAGCCAATTTCATCGTCTCTTTGCCGACTGCGAAAGAACCTACGTTAAATGTCTCTGCAAAATCAGCTTCCGTCAGATTATGGAAAGCAGGATCTAAATCAGGCACATTATCCTGTTTCCATAATCCCAACGGGTCAAGGTTCGCATTTTGATGGCCGCGGAAGCGGAATGCGTTGATGAGCTGCAAAACTTTAACTTGTTTTGCATCCATTGCTGGATCGCTGACAGAGGAATGATAACGGGTAGTATCTTTCGCAAGACGGCGGAAGTAATCACGCGTCTGCGAGTGGAGTTGTTCACCGTTGAGTCCCGCATTCGGCAATTGTTGGAAAATCTCTCTCCAACTTGCATCAACGGAGTGTGGATCGGTTATATAGTCTTCATAGATCTGCTCTATGTAAGACTGGTTTGAACCAGCCAGGAAGCTTGAATCCAGCCAGTCCTTCATTGCGCCGTTCTGCATTGTGATCCCTTAAGCTTTAAAAGCTTTAGTTTTCGCCGTGGTTAACTATTACCGTTTAAATACGGTATCGATAAAAGGTTCATTTGGACGTGCTTTATGCATGTTCTCTTTTGGGTTTCGGAACCCTTCAAGGAACCTTTAAAAACCGCCTCATCGTTTTTAAAGGTTCCTCGCCTCAAGCTTTTGTCATCATTAGCAGTTGGCAACTCATACTCTTCAATTCTTTGTGCCCTCCACAGAGAAAATCTCGCGGAGGGCGGACCTATTATGCACTATGTTTCAGTAACATAGACTTAATATGGCCAATAGCTTTTGTTGGATTCAACCCTTTAGGGCACACACTGACACAATTCATGATGCTATGGCAACGGAAAACACTGAAAGCATCATTCAGCTTGTCTAATCGTGAAGCCGTTTCAGTATCACGGCTGTCAATCAGGAAGCGATATGCTGCCAGTAAGCCCGCAGGCCCGATAAATTTATCAGGGTTCCACCAGAATGACGGACAGGAAGTTGAGCAACATGCACACAGAATACACTCGTACAGACCATCGAGTTTTTCCCTTTGTGCAGGTGATTGCAAATGTTCGCGTGCCGGCGGGTTTTTGCCGTCATTCAGCAAATATGGGCGAATCTTCTCATATTGCGCATAGAATTGCCCCATATCGACAACCAAGTCACGAATAACCGGCAAGCCGGGCAACGGGCGAATAACAATTTTCTTGCTACCACGCCGCAAAGCCGAAACAGGCGTAATACAGGCCAGGCCATTTTTGCCATTCATGTTGAGGCCGTCAGAACCACAAACACCTTCACGACAAGAACGACGGAAAGAGAGTGTTGGGTCCTGCTCTTTAAGCTGGATCAACGCATCCAACAACATCATGTCACGCCCTTCTTCTGCTTCCAGCGTGTAATCCTGCATACGAGGAGCGCTGTCAACATCCGGGTTGTAACGATAAATCGAAAATTCAAGTTTCATAATCTATTCCTCCGCAACTGGATCATCAGCAACTCATTAGTAAGTACGCGCTTTCGGCGGGAATGCTTCACGCAGTTTTGGCTGCATGTTGACATTACGACGCGTCATAGTTTCAGTTTGCGGTAGATAGAGGGTGTGGCATAACCAGTTCGCATCATCACGATCCGGGTAGTCGAAACGGCTATGAGCACCACGACTCTCAGTACGGAAATTAGCAGCGACAGCCGTAGAAAATGCCGTTTCCATCAGGTTATCAAGCTCCAGACACTCAATTCTCTGAGTATTGAACTCTGAGGAAGTATCATCCAAACGTGCATTTTTCAGGCGTTCACGGATAACTTTAAGTTCTTCCAGCCCTTTCGCCATTGCATCACCTTCACGGAATACAGAGAAGTTGTTCTGCATGCACGCTTGCAAATCTTTACGAATTTTAACCGGATCTTCACCAGTACGCGTACTATTCCAACGGTTCAGACGTTGCAGGGATACTTCAATATCAGATTCACTGGCTTCGCGGCTAGTACCTTGCTCCATCAGCGATTCTTTCAGATGCAAACCGGCAGAACGGCCAAACACCACCAAATCCAGCAAAGAGTTACCCCCCAAACGGTTTGCGCCGTGAACCGATACACAGGCAATCTCACCGACAGCAAACAGGCCCGGAATAACCACATCTTCACCTTTTGCGTTAACCATCAGCGCCTGACCGGTAACTTTAGTTGGGATTCCCCCCATCATATAGTGGCAAGTTGGAATAACCGGGATAGGTTCTTTTACCGGATCAACGTGGGCGAAAGTACGGGATAATTCAAGAATACCCGGTAGACGAGATTCCAGCACCTCTTTGCCCAAATGATCCAGTTTCAGCTTAGCATGAGGCCCCCAAGGACCATCACAACCACGACCTTCGCGGATTTCGATCATGATGGAACGCGCTACTACATCGCGACCAGCCAGATCTTTAGCATTTGGCGCATAACGCTCCATAAAGCGTTCGCCGTCTTTATTCAACAAATAACCGCCTTCGCCACGGCAGCCTTCTGTTACCAGAACACCCGCACCGGCAATACCGGTTGGATGGAATTGCCACATTTCCATATCCTGTACAGGTACACCCGCACGCAGCGCCATACCGACGCCATCACCAGTGTTAATGTGAGCGTTAGTTGTTGATTGATAAATACGACCTGCGCCACCCGTTGCCAGAATAGTTGCTTTCGCTTTGAAATAAACCACTTCACCGGTTTCAATACAGATCGCAGTACAACCAACAATAGTGCCATCCTGATTTTTAACCAGATCCAATGAATACCATTCAGAAAAAATAGTGGTGTGATTTTTTAAGTTCTGCTGATACAGCGTATGCAACAGGGCATGACCGGTACGGTCTGCCGCCGCGGCGGTACGTGCCGCCTGTTCACCACCAAAGTTTTTTGACTGGCCGCCGAATGGACGTTGATAAATACGGCCATCATCTAAGCGTGAAAATGGCAACCCCATGTGTTCCAGTTCCAGAATGGCCTCGGGACCGGTTTTACACATGTACTCAATCGCATCCTGGTCACCGATATAATCGGAACCTTTCACCGTATCATACATGTGCCATTCCCAGTTATCGTCATGGGAGTTACCCAACGCAACGGTGATCCCCCCCTGCGCGGATACAGTATGAGAACGGGTTGGGAATACTTTGGAAATCAAAGCACAGGATAATCCCATTTGTGAAATCTGTAGTGCCGCGCGCATGCCAGCGCCGCCTGCACCAATAACGACTGCATCAAACTCTCTTACTGGCAGTTTCATCTATACACCCCACACCACAATTGTTCCGTAAATCAAGTAAGCCATCAGTGCAACGATAATCGCCAATTGCAACATTAAACGCAGCGCCAACGGCTTTACATAGTCAGTTAGTACTTGCCACATACCAATCCAGGCGTGAGCCAGAATGGAAAACAGCGCCAGCACAGTGAAGACTTTAGTGATGGATGAAGCGAAGAAACCCCGCCAGACTTCATAAGTGATCTCCGACGTTGTCACGACGAAGCCCAACATATAAAGAACATATAAAACAATAATCATTGCGGACGCGCGCAATAATAGCCAATCATGGATACCCGTGCGACCCAATGCAGATGCGTTACTTACCATACCAGTACTCCAGCCAGAATCGACAGAATAACAGCAATCCCGATTGCCGCTTTGGCAGAGAGACTACCGACCGCTAAGTTTTCTTCCAAGTAGCCGAAATCCATCAACATATGACGGATACCGCCACAGATATGGTAAGCCAGTGCGGTCAGAATGCCCCACACAATAAACTTAGCGAAAAATCCCGTCATAATATCGGCGGCTTGCTGAAACCCTTCTTGCGAGGAGAGAGACATTCCTAACAACCAGAGGAGAATTCCTACTGCTACGAAAGTAATGACGCCAGAGACACGGTGCAAGATCGAGGCTATTGCAGAGACTGGAAAGTGTATCGTCTGCAAATCAAGGTTGACAGGTCTTTGTTTTTTCACAATTTTGCCCACACAGCTCTTTTATTATTTTCCTTCCTCCGGACCTGGGCGGAAATCAGACAGCGATAAGAGGATACAAAGACACAACATTCAATCAGACGATAGATCCTTCATGTTAAAAAATGTTGTGGTTTAGTTACGCTGGGTGCTCCTACAGCAGGGTAATCCGGAGACCTGGCGGCAGTATATGTGCTTCACATTATTATTACAATTCCAACACAATATGATTAGCTACATTTCCACTGAACAGTGATTAAGATCACGATTCAAACATATTGCACAAAATTAATTATCTTGTTTGACAAACTTTAAACATTTATCTTACATATATGGTTGAAAACACTTTTGAGATTGATTTTTGATAAGAGGAAAGACCTCAAGCAAAGCTAAAGTTATGTAACTGTGTAGTCCGCACGAATCATAATCATTTTTGTAGTCAATGCATAAAACATAACTCTCAAAAATTCGCTAACAACCTGAAAACCATTGTCGTCCAGGGTGAAATTTCAGCCTTAAATGTGATATTGGCCTGATTTCAGCTTTTCCCTGGTAGTACAGTGTCAGGGGACACAGTATAAGAACCTATTCCACCAGGCATCATAGGTATAGACCATTCTTGTCAATAAATTGGGAACACAGATTGCACAGCAACCGGAGTATGCACACAGTCTGTAAAAGGCGATTCTCCCACAAATCGCTCACCGGCGCGGGCCACGCCAAAGTGCATTCAAAAGTGATCGCTTTTGTCAGAGCACCGTCCAAGCCTGTTCTTGATGACAAAGAATAGTCGATAAAATAGCCTGATAAGATAGACTCTATTACGGTGTCTTTCTGCTGTGGTTGTTAAGAGTTATAAAAATGAAAGCGCTAAGGAGACTGTAATGGCAGATAACAAAGCAACTCTAACCCCAGACGGTTCAGTTGCTATTGAATTGGACGTGCTCACACCGACCCTTGGGTCTAAAGTCATCGACGTTCGTACTCTCGGCTCCCAAGGTTTCTATACCTACGACCCTGGTTTTACTTCTACGGCATCTTGCGAATCCAAGATCACCTACATTGATGGTGACGAAGGTGTATTGCTGCACCGTGGCTTCCCTATCGACCAGCTAGCGACAAAATCTACTTATCTGGAAGTCTGCTATATCCTGCTGTATGGTGAAACACCAACACAAGAGCAGTTTGATAAATTTAAAAAAACCGTTACCCGTCACACCATGATCCATGAACAGATCCACCGCCTGTTCAATGGCTTTCGCCGTGATTCACACCCGATGGCAGTACTATGCGGCGTTACCGGCGCATTGGCTGCTTTCTATCATGATGCTCTGGATGTGAACAATCCACGTCACCGTGACATTACCGCATATCGCCTGCTGTCAAAAATGCCGACAGTGGCCGCCATGTGCTACAAATACTCTATTGGTCAACCATTTGTTTACCCACGTAATGACCTCTCCTACGCAGGCAACTTCCTGCACATGATGTTCTCCACACCATGCGAAGAATATAAAGTGAACCCAGTACTGGAACGTGCTATGGATCGCATTTTAATCCTGCATGCGGACCATGAGCAAAACGCGTCTACCTCAACAGTACGTACCGCAGGTTCCTCCGGCGCCAACCCATTTGCCTGCATTGCCGCAGGTATCGCTTCTCTCTGGGGACCTGCTCATGGCGGCGCAAACGAAGCTTGTCTGCGTATGCTGGAAGAAATTCAGTCAGTTGAACATATTCCGGAATTTATTAAACGAGCCAAAGATAAGAATGATGCTTTCCGTCTGATGGGATTTGGTCATCGTGTTTACAAAAACTACGATCCTCGCGCAACCGTCATGCGTGAAACCTGCCATGAAGTGCTAGATGAACTCGGCCTGAATGACAGCCTGCTGGAAGTTGCTATGGAGCTCGAACGTATTGCTCTACACGACCCCTATTTTATTGAGAAGAAACTGTATCCGAACGTGGATTTCTACTCGGGCATTATCCTGAAAGCAATGGGTATTCCATCCACCATGTTCACTGTTATTTTCGCCATTGCCCGTACTATCGGCTGGATCGCTCACTGGAACGAAATGCATGACGCCGGCGTGAAAATCGCTCGCCCACGTCAACTCTATACCGGCTACACAAAACGTGATTTCGAAAGCCAGCTTGAAAAATAATAATAAAATTCGATTACGATAAGGGCGAAGCTCTAGCTTAATAGTTAGGGCTTTATTTAATTGGAAAGATTATTCGGTGAAATTTGATGCCATACCCGTAAGGTTTAAAGCATCGTAGAAATTGATCTCATCACCTTCCTTGTGTATGCTCGTTATCCAAGAGTAGGTACTAGCGACTTGCTCTCTAAATTATCAAACGTAGCCTCTATTTGCGTGTGTAGCGAGATCACCAGGATCAAAATTCACAGTTCTATGAATCGGATAGAATAACGTTATTGACAAAAAAACGTTAATTATGAAAAGTCTGTCAAAAGCTTTGAAGCCCACGGTTAGTGGGCTTCGTTTATTTCCGCCTTAGGAAAACGTGATCAAGCCGGATTTGGAATATCGATAAAAGTAACATCCAGCCCATGATTATCAGCCAACCATTCACCCAGCGCTTTAATACCATAACGTTCAGTGGCATGATGACCCGCAGCATAAAAATGCAGCCCCATTTCACGGGCGATATGAACCGTCTGCTCTGACACTTCACCGGTAATGAAAGCATCAACACCAAATTCAGCCGCCTGTTGAATAAAACTCTGACCACCACCGGTACACCAAACAAGGGTACGAATCTCCACAGGTGCATTGTCACCGACATGAAACGCTTTGCGACCAAGAGCCTGTTCAATACGTGAAGTTAACTCAAACGGTGTTATCGGCTGTTCAAATTCCCCATGCGGCACGAATGCATCAATTAATCCAACAACTTTGGCGCCGATCTGATGAGCCAATTGCACGTTATTTCCCAGTGATGGATGAGCATCAAGGGGCAGATGATAACCATATAAATTTATATCATTACAGAGCAGCGTTTTCAGGCGATTACGTTTCATACCACGAATCACTGTTGGCTCATTTTTCCAAAAATAGCCATGATGAACGATAATGGCATCAGCCTGATGACGAACCGCTTCATCTAATAAAGCCTGACAAGCAGTAACGCCAGTAACAACCCGCTGAATATGAGCACGCCCTTCAACTTGTAAACCATTGGGGGCGTAATCCTGAAACTCGTTAATTTTCAGTTCTCGGTTAATCACATTTTCCAGCTCAATATTACGCATCATATTCGTCCTGTGTATTGATTGTATGGCAATAATATACCGTTACCTGCCTCCAATTGTCAGTTGTCAGCTACTTCTGACCGCCATAACCTGCTCTGACTGTTTTAACCATACGGGTTTATCGCTGGTTTTTACCCATATGCGATACAAATAACTGTAAAAACGGACGCGATCACGACGAAACAACATCACCGGTAATGCCAAGATACCGAAAGTGACAGCGCCAATACGGCGTAAAAGAACTTGATACCAAGGATATTCACGATATGAAGACATATTAGTCCTCCTTAAAATGATCCCACTTTTTCGTAGAATCTTAAAAATAATCAATCTGTAAATTGCTTAAAATTTTATCGCAAAAAATGAAAATTTACCACTTATCTGACCACTTTTAAGACGTTATTATCGCTATATTTTCTATTTTATGTAATTTTATTACACAAAATAGAGTAAAGATGTAATATTACAAACAAATTATGAACATTTTATTAACGATCAGTGAAAATGTTATTAATAGCAATAAGCGTTAATTTTTTCGTAATCCTTACTCATATTCCTGTCATCATCGGTTCCACTTTGCTCATTTGCTCATTTGCTCAGAGAATGGATTGGACTCAATAGATAATCCTATTGGAAAAAATAAAAAAATGCTTACGGATAACGATATAGGCATGTGAAAATACCCTTCTGATTCTAGAAATAGAAGCGGAGATTGCTAATAGAAAATTTTTATTGATAATTATTATATGAGCACGGAAAAATGATGTAAGCTTTTGAAGCATACTATTTTCTCAGAATGATTGTGAATTAACTATAACAGGTAATAGGAGGAAAGATGAAGATATTAACTGTTATATTATTGATATTAATAACAAATATTTCAGGTTGCATCTCCAAAAAACATTTTTTTCTATTGACTATAAAGCAAATGGCGAAATTTTTCATTTGACTCCATTATGTATAGAGGAAATCACCCCGAAAAAAGGGGATAATTACTATTCCATTTTCATCAAAGTGAAAAACAACTCTCATTGCAGCAAACCATTTAATCTCCTTATAAAGCAAAACGTAGGAAAAAAATTATCTGTTTTCTTTAACAATAAACCAATATTGAAAGATACCAATATAATTACGCCAATGCATGTCGAAAATGGCTTCTATCAGGCAATAGACTCAAATACAACATTTGAATAAATAGTCAACTCTTTAAATTGACGAAAATCTATGGCTTATTTTTCCCGAAAAAAAGCCATAGATTAATTAAGTATTTTTTGCTAAATGCTAATAATCATATTAATACTCAACAGTACTTAAATCTTTTATCATAATATTAAACTTTCCTATAAATGTATCTTCTGCTGAAAAAGAGAAATACGACAGTAGTACTAAGCCGAGTAACTTGTGACGGCGGCTCTGCTTAACCTCATCTATTATCATTTTTATACTTTTTTTACACATCCCCTCACTCTTTTATCAGCTTCTTTGCATCTCCTTCCCTAATCTTTATTCATCCAAGTTTTCAGGAGATAAGCAGTGAGCATATTCTTCATTTCCGGCGCGTTATTAGTAGTCCTGTTACTGATTTATCTGATTTATGCGCTACTCCATGCGGAGGATTTTTAAATGGCAGCATCCGCTTTCTTATTGATCGCCAGTTTCTTGCTGATTTTGATGGTACTGGCAAAACCACTTGGAAATGTTATCGCCAACATGATCGACGGTAATATTCCACACGGGTTGACTAAAGCAGAATCTGGCCTTTGGCGTTGCTGTGGCTTACAGAAACCCGGCGGCATAATCAAAGAAATGAACTGGTGGCAATACGCATTAGCCATCATTATTTTTAATCTGACTGGATTATTACTGCTATTCACGCTTTTAGTCACACAACAAGCCCTTCCCCTTAATCCTGAACATTTCCCAGGACTCAAATGGGACTTGGCGCTGAATACAGCCGTCAGCTTTATCACCAATACTGATTGGCAGGCATACAGTGGAGAAAACACACTAAGTTACTTTAGCCAAATGACAGGTCTAACCGTGCAGAACTTTCTTTCTGCGGCGACCGGTATTGCAGTAGCATTTGCGCTGATACGCGCATTTTCCCGTCATGGCGTCAAAACCGTAGGAAATGCCTGGGTTGATATCACACGTATCACACTTTATCTGCTGTTACCGCTGTCTATGATTATCGCGCTAGTTTTTGTCAGTCAGGGCGTGATTCAGAATTTCGAACCATATCAATTAACCCATACCATTGAAGGCCAACAGCAATTAATCCCGATGGGACCCGTCGCCTCGCAGGAAGCTATCAAATTATTGGGAACCAATGGTGGTGGATTCTTTGGCGCTAACTCATCACACCCCTTTGAAAATCCAACCGCTATCAGCAATTTCATTCAAATACTGTCTATCTTCTTGATCCCTTGCGCACTCTGTTTTGCTTTTGGGCAAGTGGTTGGCGATAACCGTCAAGGGCACGCTCTATTATGGGTAATGAGCATCATCTTTGTCATTGCCGCCGTAGGCGTCATGTATGCCGAATTGAAAGGAAATCCCCATTTCAGTCTGTTAGGCGCCAACAGTAATATCAATATGGAAGGTAAAGAGAATCGCTTTGGCATCCTCGCAACCTCAATTTATGCGGTAGTAACAACCGCCGCTTCCTGTGGAGCAGTCAATGCTATGCATGATTCTTTCACTGCGCTTGGCGGCATGATCCCAATGTGGTTGATACAAATTGGCGAAGTGGTGTTTGGCGGTGTAGGTTCTGGTTTATACGGTATGTTACTGTTCGTTCTGCTGACCGTTTTTATCGCCGGTTTAATGATAGGCCGTGCGCCTGAATATCTCGGTAAAAAAATCGAAGTATTCGAAATAAAAATGGTGGCGCTGGCGATTCTGGTTCCCCCTACGCTGGCTCTTTTAGGAACAGCGCTTGCCATATCCACCGCCAGTGGGCGGGCAGGTATTTTGAATCCTGGCGCTCATGGTTTCAGTGAAGTGCTCTATGCCCTCTCCTCCGCGGCCAACAATAATGGCAGTGCTTTCTCGGGCCTCAGTGCCAACAGTATGTTCTACAACCTGTTGCTAGCCATCATCCTATTTTTAGGTCGCTTTGGCATAATCCTGCCAGTACTTGCTATTGCCGGTTCTTTGGCCGTAAAAAAACGCCAGCCTGCCAGCAACGGTACACTCCCCACCTACAGCCCACTGTTTATCAGTCTATTGATTTTGACCATCATGCTAATCGGTGCGTTGACTTTTATTCCGGCTCTAATCCTTGGCCCGGTAATTGAACATTTACAAATCTGGCTAATGGCCCGATAAGCGCCAAAGAGAGGAATATCATGACAAACAAGCAACAGACATTATTCGAGCCCGCTTTAATTCGTAATGCCCTGATTGATTCAGTAAAAAAATGTCATCCGGCCGCACAATGGCGTAACCCAGTGATGTTTGTCGTCTATCTAGGCAGTGGATTAACCACCATTTTATGGATCGCCATGTTAGCGGGTCAATTCAAGGGAAATGCGTTATTCACCGGCAGCATTGCCTTATGGCTGTGGTTTACTGTGCTATTCGCTAACTTTGCCGAAGCACTGGCAGAAGGCAGAAGCAAAGCTCAAGCAGCCAGTCTCAAAGGGGTAAGGAAAACCAGTTGGGCGACTAAACTCACCTCAGCCAATCGTAATGCAGTCAGAGAGAAAGTCCCTTCTGACAGCCTGCGCAAAGGGGATATCGTCATTATTGAAGCCGGTGAAACCATCCCTTGCGATGGTGAAGTTATCGAAGGCGGCGCTTCTGTTGACGAAAGTGCAATCACCGGAGAATCTGCCCCAGTTATCCGCGAATCTGGTGGTGACTTTTCCTCTGTGACTGGCGGCACCCATGTACTATCTGACTGGCTGGTGGTCGAATGTTCAGTTAATCCCGGCGAAACTTTTCTTGATCGCATGATTTCAATGGTGGAAGGAGCTAAACGTCGTAAAACCCCCAACGAAATCGCACTGACTATCCTGTTGACGGCTCTGACAATCATTTTTCTATTGGTGTGTGTCACCCTACTGCCATTTTCAATATTCAGCGTGGAAGCTAACCAATCGGGTCAACCTATCACCATCACGGTATTGATAGCGTTATTAGTCTGTCTTATTCCTACCACAATTGGTGGTCTACTTTCTGCAATTGGTGTCGCAGGCATGAGCCGCATGCTAGGCGCGAATGTTATTGCCACCAGCGGACGAGCCGTTGAAGCAGCGGGTGATGTGGACGTGTTGCTACTGGATAAAACCGGTACCATCACCTTGGGAAATCGTCAGGCATCCCAATTTTTACCTGTTCCCGGCATAACGGAACAACAGTTGGCAGATGCCGCTCAACTCTCTTCTTTAGCCGATGAAACGCCAGAAGGCCGCAGCATTGTCATTCTGGCAAAACAGCGATTCAATCTGCGTGAACGGGATTTGCGATCACTGAACGCGACTTTTGTGCCTTTCTCCGCCATGACTCGAATGAGCGGCGTTAATGTGGAAAATCGTATGATCCGCAAAGGCGCAGTCGATGCCATCCGCCGCCACATTGAAGTCAATCACGGAAAATTCCCAGAAGCAGTGGAAATTTTGGTACAGACAGTAGCACGTAAAGGGGGTACCCCGCTGGTTGTCGCAGAAAATCAGCAAGTCCTTGGGGTTGTCGCACTGAAAGATATTGTCAAAGGCGGCATTAAAGAACGGTTCAGTGAAATGCGCCGTATGGGAATCAAAACCGTTATGATTACCGGCGATAACCGTCTGACCGCGGCTGCAATTGCCGCAGAAGCCGGAGTCGATGATTTTCTGGCGGAAGCTACCCCCGAAGCCAAACTAGCGCTGATCCGCCAATATCAATCCGAAGGTCGTCTGGTCGCCATGACAGGCGATGGCACTAATGATGCCCCTGCGCTTGCTCAGGCCGATGTTGCTGTTGCCATGAATTCAGGCACTCAGGCAGCCAAAGAAGCCGGCAATATGGTGGATCTGGATTCCAACCCAACCAAACTGATTGAAGTCGTCCACATTGGTAAACAGATGTTGATGACACGTGGTTCTCTGACCACATTCAGTATTGCCAATGATATAGCAAAATATTTTGCCATTATCCCAGCGGCGTTTGCTGTCACTTATCCGCAATTAAATATCTTGAATATCATGCATCTGCACTCTCCCTCCTCGGCGGTTTTATCGACAGTTATCTTTAACGCACTGATCATTATTTTCTTGATCCCATTGGCGTTAAAAGGCGTGAGCTACCGGCCAATGAATGCCTTGTCGCTTTTACGCCGCAACCTGTGGATTTACGGTTTGGGTGGTCTGATAGCGCCTTTCATCGGCATCAAACTGATAGATATGTTGCTGACTTTGCTGATACTTAAATAAAGGTGATGAAAATGATTTGGTTACGTTCTTCTGTTGTGTTGTTGATATTTCTGACACTGATTACCGGCGTAGCTTATCCATTGCTGGCGACTGGTTTATCAGAGTTGCTGTTTCCTTATCAAGCACAAGGCTCTATGGTAAAACATGATGGTCAAACCGTTGGCTCTGAACTGATTGGTCAACCGTTCACTAAAGCGATCTATTTTCAGGGGCGCCCTTCTGCTACCGTAGATTATCCCTATAATACGATGTCCTCTGGCGGCAGCGATTTAGCGGCCTCCAACCCGATATTAAATGATGAAATCAAACGCAGAGTTGAGCAACTGCGTCAATTTAACCGCCAACCAGACATTCCTGTGCCGGTTGATCTGGTAACTGCATCTGCTAGCGGCCTTGATCCCCACATTTCACCCGCAGCCGCTGACTTTCAAGCCCAGAGGGTCGCTGAGGCGCGCCGTTTACCGGTTAACGTGATAAAACAAGTAATCAGGGATAATATTGAGCCGCCGCCATCGGAATTCCTCGGTGAGCCAGTGATTAATGTGTTAAAACTTAATTTTGCCCTTGATAATTTGCAAAAGAAAAAACAGTAAGGCTGGAATATGGATCAACACGAACCACAGCGCCCTGACCCTGACGAATTACTGACACTGGTTAATGAGAAACAGCGCGGTAAATTAAAAATATTTTTCGGTGCCTGCGCTGGCGTGGGAAAAACCTATGCCATGTTACAGGAAGCGCAGAGATTGCGTGCTCAAGGGCTGGATGTGGTTATCGGCGTAGTAGAAACTCATGAGCGGCAAGGAACTGCCGCTTTACTTGCTGGTCTGCCACAACTGCCGCTTAAACAGATCCACTACCGGCGGCGAAGAATCACTGTCTTTGATCTTGATGCCGCCATTGCCCGCCATCCAGCCATGATCTTGATGGATGAGTTGGCATTCAGTAATCCCCACACCAGCCGTCATCCCAAACGCTGGCAAGACGTTGAAGAGTTGCTTGAGGCTGGCATAGATGTACTGACTACCATCAACGTTCAGCATCTAGAAAGCCTCAATGATGTTGTAGGCGATATTACGGGTATCCGGGTCAGGGAAACCATCCCGGATCATATCTTTGATCAGGCGAATGAAATTGTCCTGGTTGATTTGCCCCCAGATGATCTGCGCCAGCGACTCAATGAAGGTAAAGTCTATATCCCTAGCCAGGCTGAACGTGCTATTGAACATTTTTTTCGCAAAGGTAATTTGATTGCATTACGGGAACTGGCCTTACGCCGTACAGCCGATCGCGTTGATGATCAAATGCGGGCTTTCCGCGACACACAAGGACATGAACCGGTTTGGCATACCCGTGATAATCTTTTGCTATGCATTGGTAACAGCTCTGGTAACGAAAAACTCATCCGCACTGCCGCTCGCCTTGCGGCCCGATTAGGCTGTATCTGGCATGCAATCTATGTTGAAACCCCAAAACTATACCAATTGCCCGAAGGTAAACGACGCACTATTTTAAAAGCGCTCAGATTAGCCCATGAATTGGGCGCTGAAACCGCGACACTTTCCGATTCAAACAAAGAGAAAGCGGTATTACGTTATGCCAGAGAACATAACCTTGGCAAAATTCTGATAGGCCGTCGCTGTACATCCAAACAGAAGCTATTTGGCTGGCAATGGCGCCCAAGTTTTGCTGACCGGCTGGGAAAACTGGGGCCAGATTTAGATCTGGTCATTGTCGCATTAGAAGAACGCAGACAATCAGATAAAGAGCAGGACAACCGCTCTGTCAGTGAAAAATGGCGAGCACAGGTTCAAGGCTGTCTGATCGCCATTGCGCTCTGCACACTGATCACCTTGTTCTCCCGAACATTCTTGTTGACCCTTGATAAAGCCAATCTTGTCACGCTTTATCTGCTTGGCGTCGTCATCATTGCGCTATTTTACGGACGCCGACCATCAATATTTGCCGCTTTTATTAATGTCATTAGTTTCGATATCTTCTTTGTACAGCCTCACTGGTCCCTTGCCGTCACCGATATGCAGTACCTGCTGACCTTCACTGTTATGTTGATAGTGGGTGTCGTCGTCGGAAACCTAACAGCGGGAATGAGATATCAGGCGCGAATTGCCCGTTACCGCGAACAACGAACCCGCAATCTCTATGAAATGACCCGTGAACTAAGCCGAGCGCTGAATGAAGAAGATATTGCCCGCACCAGTTACCATTTTCTTACTAATGGTTTTCAGGCTAAAACTGGCCTCTTTTTACCCAATAAGGATGGCAACTTATATCAACTAACGACAAATAATGGCGGCCATATGCTGATTGATGACGCTATTGCAAAATGGAGTTTTGATAAAAATCTGCCGGCCGGGGCGGGAACAGATACTCTACCCAGTGTGCCTTACCAACTACAGCCTATCGCCACACCTTCACAGACGCTGGCTGTATTAGCTATTGAGCCATCCTATTTGCGCCAGTTACTGATCCCTGAACAACAGCGATTATTGCAAACATTCACCGGCCTGATCGCCAATGCACTGGAAAGATTGCAACTCTCGCGCCGGGCAGAATCCGCTAAACTGGATACAGAGCGGGAGCAGTTACGTAACTCGCTTCTGGCAGCTTTATCCCATGATCTACGCACACCGCTGACAGTTCTGTTCGGACAAGCGGAAATCCTGATGCTGGATTTATCTGCTGAAGGCTCGCCACACACCAAACAGGTGAATCAGATCCGCCAACAAATTCTTAGCACTTCCCGTTTGGTTAATAACTTACTGGATATGGCCCGTATCCAATCGGGAGGAATTCAGCTCAATCTGGAATGGCAATCGCTGGAAGAGATCGTCGGCAGTACCTTACGTTCGCTGGAATATGCGCTCAATCGTCACCCAGTCGCGGTTTCCCTGCCATCCGATTTACTGTTGCATTGCGATGCCAGTTTATTGGAGCGGGTATTTATCAACCTGTTGGAAAACGCGATCAAATATACCGATGAACAAACACCACTGGGCATTAAAGCGATAACAGAAAAAAATCAAATTCATATTGAAGTTTGGGATGCAGGTAAAGGCATTCCGCCGGAACAAGAACAGTTAATTTTCGATAAATTTTCCCGCGCTCGTAAAGAATCTGCAATTCCGGGCGTGGGCCTTGGATTAGCGATTTGCCGGGCAATCATTGAACTCCACCAAGGAAAGATTTGGGCGGCCAATAACGAAAAAGGTGGAGCAAGTTTTCACTTTGTTTTACCGTTAGAAAAACCACCAGAAATTGAAGAGCTCACTGAGGAGATGTGATTATTACTAGCAATAACACCATTTTGATTATTGAAGATGAAAAAGAGATCCGACGCTTTGTCCGGCTAGCGTTGGAAGGTGAAGGCTATCGCGTATTTGACAGTGATACGCTAAAACGGGGCCTGATTGAAGCGGGAACTCGTAAGCCTGATTTAATTATTCTTGATCTGGGCTTGCCGGATGGTGACGGCATTAATCTGATCCGTGACTTGCGCCAATGGAGTTCAATTCCCATTATTGTTCTCTCTGCCCGTGATAAAGAAGCGGATAAAGTTGCGGCATTGGATGTCGGCGCTGATGACTATCTGAGTAAACCTTTTGGCATCAGTGAACTATTAGCAAGAGTCCGGGTTGCCTTACGTCGTTTTGCCAGAACTAATAAAGAAGAATCGATCGTCCATTTTTCTGATGTAGTTGTCGATCTGGTTAACCGCCGAATCACCAAAAATGATGAAGAACTGCATCTCACCCCGATTGAATTCCGGTTGCTAGGCGAATTATTAGCAAATAGCGGCAAAGTACTCACCCAACGCCAATTACTCAACCAAGTTTGGGGCCCTAATTATGTTGAACACAATCATTATTTACGGATTTATATGGGGCATTTACGACAAAAATTGGAAACCGACCCAACCAGACCAAAACATTTATTGACTGAAACCGGTATTGGTTATCGATTTATGCCTTAATGCCTGAGGCTGACTACGAATAACATTTCAAATAAAAACGTTGCTCGAACCTCAGGCAATTAACAGCCTTATTTTAAAGAAACTCAGCTCAGACAGTTACAAGATACCGCTACTCGCCTGACACATATTTTCAGATAAATAATGGGCGACAGATTCTTCACAGCAAGAACCAATAATATCGGCACCCGGAAGAGCTTGTTTCACCCTATTATGCGCCGTTCCCATTATGACCCCTTTAGCGACGGTTGAAAGCATTTCCACATCATTCATACCATCACCAAACGCAATCGTTTTATCAATTGGGATACCAAGAAACCCGGCGAGTTGAATTAAAGCTTGCCCCTTCGAAACACCACGACCCATTACCTCCAGACACCAAGGGAATGAAAAAGCAACATTGACATTATCAGAAAAGAGATCAATTAAATGACGTTCTAATTTAATCAATGCATCATGATCTCTACTCTTATGAATGAAAAAAACTTTTTCAACCGCATCACAAGGCATTTCATCAACATGCTTGAATATTGGATTGAAATTATCATTCTGACTAAAATCGCTAAAATTATGCTTTACTTCACTGGTTAGCCATTGAGAACCACAATACATATTGATCACTAAGTCATTATCCGCCTGAGTTGCTTCAATCACTCTTTTTACTACGTGACTTGGTAAATGTTGGCTAATATCCAGGTTCTTACAAGCACTGGTTAATCTAGCGCCATTCGACGTAATCAAATGCACAGGGATATCAAAATCACCAATAATGGAATTTACATCAGCATGATGTCTACCCGTTGCAAATACGATTTGCTTTCCCATACTTGATAAATCAGTAAGCACCTTGCGGGTAAACTTACCAATTGTATCTCCTTGAAGTAGAAGCGTCCCATCGAGATCTGTGGCAATGAGATTATACATAGAGCGTTCCAGTATTTAGTTATACCCGTCATCTTTCAAGCTGCCTCTTTGTTGGCTGCACTCACTCACCCCGGTCACATAGTTATCTATGCTCCCGGGGATTCGCTCCCTTGCCGTCGCGATGCAACTTGAAATCCATAGGGTATATTATCTAAGCTTTATTAAGTAATTCGAGCGATGCCTGCTTGGTAAATGTCATCCGCTCTTCCAGACTATGATTATCCTTTTCATAATAAATTGTTGCCTCTGAATCAATCTGAGGTCTTGGTGTTATTTTTTCCAATATTGGCATCGTGTCAAGGAATAATTGTCTGGCATAGCTAATAGCCCTTGTATAAGTCTCGATGACCTCTTCAAATTCAGGGTAAATAGAAAATGAGATCTGATTGACAATCGGCCCGGCATCAATACCTTCGTTGATTTCATGGATCGTCACACCATGAGACTGATCTCCGTTTTTCAAAGCCCAATTAACCGGTCTTACGCCTCGATATTTAGGCAAATAAGACAAATGGATATTTAATATTTTCTTACACGAATTAATGAATTTTAAAGGCAATATCCGCTTATGAAATACAACAAAACATAAATCGCAAGTGAAATCACCACTTTCATAACCTGGTAGATTTTCAACCTTATTATCTTCAATAACAGAAATATTATTTTGATAACAGAAATCAATTAACGTCTGATCAGTGCTTACAGGTTCGAATTTATCTGCCACCACGTGCGATATTTTATAGCCTTTATGATTTAAGAAATATTGACAAATGAAAATTGCCAATTCTCCTTTACCACAAATTACCACTGTTTTGGGATTATTCATTCGCAAACCTCTTTAACTTCTTTAATCGACTTCATGTCATTAATGTTTATTTGCCATTGCATAATTGTACGTAATGCATTTATTAAAACTTCATTATCGCTTTGTGTTCTGCAAGAAATACGTAAATAGAGATCAGAGTCTACATTTCCTTTACCAGAACACTCTTTTACATATAGCCCGTGAATATCTAAAAGTAACCGTGAAATAGTATTTGCATCAGAAATGTGCAATTTACAGTAAACAAAATTAGAGTCTGTCTCAAATGCAGTAATACCCTCTATTGAGTTTAATTCCTGCTGTAATTTTAACGTATCACTAATCACTTTTTCACAGCTTAATTTATAGCTCTCTCTATATTGAGGCAGTCTTAATAGAAACTCTTCGGCAAAACCATTAATATTCCAAATTGGCAACACGGCTCTTATTTTACTAAGTAATTCTTGATTTGCCGTGGCAATATATCCTATACGAATACCACCAATCCCGAAGGTTTTACTCATGCTTCGGATAACAGATAAATTCTTATAGTTATCTAAATGCTTTAACATTGTGTCATCACGCATTTTAGAGAAATCTAAGAAAGATTCATCAACAACTAAGTCGATATTTAATGTCAACAATTCGTCAGCCAAATATAACAGGCTATCAATAGGTGTCAATTTACCTGTCGGGTTATTAGGTGATTCAATAACAACCACACTTGGTTGCTCTTCCTTTACCAAAGTTAATACTTCTTCAATATCTATCTCAAAATGCTGATGCTCTTTGGTATAACTATATATCGCTCTTGCTTTTCCAAAGCAATTAGCATATTCATTAAATGAAGGTACAGTGACTAATACTTTTCCTGTATAAACATCAGGAAGCCGTTTAATTATCTCAGCAGCACCATTTGAAATACATAATTGCGTTCTCTCTATCCCAATAAATTCAGATAAAGCATGCTCGACTAAACGATTCCCGCCAGGATAATTTAACAATATTTCATCAAAATTATTCTTTATTTCATCTTTCAATTTCTTAGGTGGAAAGTTGAAATTATAAATTAAACCAAAGTCAATAATGGGGTAACGCCAGTAACCACCGTGTCTGTTTTGCACAAGGTCTAATTTATTATTACTTGAAATGAAATCACAAATAGCAAGATCATAAGTATTATCTACTTCATACCATTGAGAATTATCAACAATACTGGCTTTAAATTCAGCGACATTATTCAGTAAACACTGTTTAAATATATCTTCATAATATAACCCAGTCGATCCGCTATTAACGTAACTTTCTAGCTCTTTAACAACATATTCAGCAAAATTAGCGGTGCAAATATTATAAATATTTACCGTCTTATATTGACCTTCTTCAACCTGATAGTTGCTATCTTTCGTGGAATTTAGCGCAATGATATTATCATTATCGACTTTTGCATAAGTTCCTTCCATATTTGGGCTAAGAGGAGAAACAAGTACATTAAGATCTCCCGCTTTTAACATGACACTTTCTAAGCATTTCTTAGTAAAGAAGATATCGCCTTCAAGAATCAGGGTATCCTGCTTAATCCAATTTCTAGCGAGATATAAAGAATAGATATTATTCGTCGATTCCCACTTATCACTATTAACAAATTCAATATGCAAGTTATATGCGTTTTGTTTAATATGAGACATTAAAACATCGCTCTTATAACCCACCACAATAATAACTTTTTCAATACCGACAGATTCGATATTCCTTAGCGCATTATCGATAAATGATATCTGATTTGTTTCTACCAAAGGTTTTGGTTTATTTGCTGTTCTAGTTGATAATCTACTGCCTCTTCCGGCACAGAGAAGTATTACGGTTTTTATATTCATAGTCAGTATTAATTGATTATTTTAAATAGATGTTAAAAGGTTATTTTTATTGTTAAATAGGAATTAACCTAAAATGTAGTCCGTTAATAATATAAAATTGATATTGAATTAAATATCAATTAAATACGATGTCATATATAACATGCTGATATACCCAAACCCCGTCAATTCTTCCATGAAAACTTGCCTCTCCACCATTTTCACCGCCAGTCTTTACACCAGATCCCAGACCGAATGTGTGAAAATCATTGAGTGCTTCACCAGAAGTTGATATAGGATTTAATTTTTCATTAGTTAGCAAACCATATCTATCACTCTTAAATTCAATAGGAATATTATTTTCATTAACTATTTCAACAAGTTTAGAATGATACCCGGTACAATGAATAAGCAAATCATCACAGTTAATGAGTTTAATAATTTCATCATCAGAAATTTCTGAAATATTCAAGATAGAAATATTTTTATATTTTCTTTCTTTAATTTCTTGTGCAAAAGCAAAAGAATCATATCTCAGACCTGAATATCGATTAACCCGACCACTTAAAGGACAAATATCTTCCTGCGTGAAGTCATAACCATAAGATTCTGCACTTAAAGGTGAATCAAAAAACAACTTGAAATCTTTATTCACAAAAACATTTATTTTTCCTGCAAATTTTAATTGTTCTATAAGCCTAATCAAACAAGAAACAGAACTATGTGACGAACCCAATATTGATATATTTCTTACACTGCCGCTATTAATGATCTCATCATAAAAACCTTTAATGAAATCACCTGATGTAATATTTTTGCTATTATGTAATAATCTGGATTTATTTGGACTTCCACCGATATTAAACAATACTTTCCGCGCTGATACAATATAATCTTCATTATTTTTATGATAAGTTATATCGTAGTTACCATCTTCATTCTGCTTAATCTTTTTTACTTCCGCACCAGTCAAAACACCAAACCGATCACCATATTTGTTTTCCTGAATAAAGTGTGCAACTCTCTCCAAATATTGGCCGACAAACCTCAATTCAACTGGCTTATCTTTATTGGCGCTAAAATATTCCCACTCCGATGTTGATCTTATATATTGACTCAATTCATCATCACAGCCGTCAAATTTCTCTAAAAATACACTACCTAAAGAGTTCGCGGTAATCTTATATTTCTTTAATGAACCAGAACCAACCATTTCTGTTTTTTCTAAAATCAGACAATTATTTATGGCTTCATCTTTTAATAAATCCGGGATTAATGAAATATTTGCAGGCCCCGCACCACACATTACTACATCATAAAACTGCTTATTCATTGACAAACCCTAACATTTTTAACGAAATTTGTGTTTCCATAACATTCCCGGCAAACTCATGACGAGTCTGTTTATAACCAAGAGGTTGCCCATCCAAACCCGCCTTAATAACATCACTGTGATTAATTGTTTTATCCTCATTGCGGGAATAAACCAACAATTCCTTCTCATAATCAAATGCCAAACAAGGAATACAACTTAATTTTAGTGTTTTGGCTAATTCAAGCCTATGATGACCATCAATAACTACATTCGTTGCTTCATCAATCCAGATTGGTTGAGTCCAAAAACCCTCAAGTTTAACTTTCTCTATTAATTGCTCAACACGAACAGGACAATGTAATTCAGTTGGTCTAAGATTTGAGACTTCTTCTAATATTAATTTCATGTTTATCCCTTAGTTTAAACATCCGACAGAAAATTACCAACATCAACACACTTAATATAGCTAATAATTGAAATAATACTCCACCATCAAATAATTGGATAATAGCGCCACCAACCAATGGAGAGATAGAAAAACCAATACTATAAAGTGACGCTGCACCAAAATATGCGCCACGTAAATCATTTGGCGCCAAACGATCGATAAAAACATTCACACATGGAAACAAAATAGTTTGACTGATACTCATGGTAAACGCGGCTATATACCACAATAAATAAACATCATAATACTTGAATGAAATAAAGAACATTAATTCAGATAAAATGAGTAATACAGACCCTATATTTATTTTAGTTTCTAACTCCATTTTTTGCGTTAACATGGAAAACGGTAACTGCATAACAACGATGGTTATCGCATGTAACATAATAAGCGAAGCAATAAATTCAGCATACCCATTAAACCCTAATGAAGTAATTAACTGTGGCAAAGTTGAATCAAAATGACCAAAAATAAACATCATGAGAATATTATTTATGACCAGCATTAAAAACACACGATCATTCAATAAAACCTTTATCGTTCCTTTAAAATCATCATTATTTGTTAAGTTTATTTTTATTTTCTTACCAAATAGATAAACAGGGATCATAAAAATCACATAGGATACCGAAACAATCAGAAAAGAAATAGAATTAATATCCAGACTTAATTTTATTCCTAAATAAGGTCCAACTACCGCTCCCGCATTTAGAAATAAATACCTTAAGTACATGGCATTCTCTCTTACCTGCTTTTCCTCAATAATATCACCAATAACTGCTTTTATTGGGTTATTTACAAGCGCCCAAGAAATATTCGCTAATAAAGTGCCAATAATAAAACCAGACTGATGTTCAGATAACCATAATATTAAATATGCCAATGAAGATATAAGACATCCAATGACAATTATCTTAGCCCGGCCGACTTTATCAGAGAAGTAACCTGCATAAAAACTTAATATTGATGAAATCGCAATGGATAAAGAGAGAACTAATCCAATCATCGATGCAGTAAAATTGAACTTTGTATATAATATGATGGATATAAAAGGCCATACCATCATTGATGTTGATCTTGTTACAAAAGTCCCCAGGAATAGACCCCATATACATGCCGGTATGGATGTATAATTATTAAGAGAAAAATTTTTCATTGCTATGTTCTTATATTATTTATATTGATATCTTTTAAACCAATCATTTGAGATATTTATGGAATCACATAAAACCCACTCGCCCCTACAAAAAATAAAATGTAGAGGAAAGCACTAGGATGATCTGTACGATAAAGCAAACCCAATGGTATATAATTTATCTTTAATATATTATCAAAACAGATGTTAATTGCAAACAGAATATGACATTTTTGTTACATGTTAAACGTAGAGCAAATGCTGGTGATGTTAATGAGCAACATAATGACATAAGTACCCTGCACTTTAACAGGCAAAAACACAGGTAAAAAGGGCCCTTAATCTCAGATAAAAACCTTTCAGTTCAATATTTATCTATTCAAATAGTCATTAATCAACTGAGAAACGCAACTTAATCTAACCCCAAAATAAACTGTAATATTATGTTCAAAGTGAAACATATAAATAAAACTATATTTTAGTTTAATAGCTAAACTCCGGTAGGGATAATTATTATTTATAGATTTATATGAAGCCATCTGAGATTAAAACTGGAAACTATTTCACAGGCACAAAATATTCACTAACTAAAATTGGGATTAGTAATGAGTTTATTCTTTAATTTCCTTAATGAGAGTAATGGTATATTCACACAAAGAGAATTGTCTTATCATCTCCATTCATTTGATACTAACAACAGGATTTATTCGCGATGGGTACCTGGCTTATTTATGCCTTATTATCAGCGTTTACTGCCGCTTTAGTCGCTATCTTCGGGAAAATCGGTTTGCAAAATCTCGATGCCAATACAGCAACAGCAATACGCGCAGTCATTATGGCGTTGTTTCTTGTCGGCGTGGTTGTAGTGCAGGGAAAATTAAATCTGGTTAGTGAAATACTGGTAAACCGCAAGGCGCTGCTTTTTATCGTTTTAAGCGGTGTGGCGGGGGCGTTGTCATGGTTGTTTTACTTTCTGGCAATTAGAAACGGCAATGTTTCTCAGGTTGCCCCGATTGATAAACTCAGTGTCGTGTTTGCTGTCATCTTGGCCGTTATCCTATTTGGTGAAAAAATATCACTGATGGCCGCAGGCGGTGTTGTATTAATTGCTGCCGGTGCATTAATGGTTGCTCTAGGCTGAAAAATAAAAAATCCGCAAAAGCCGTTATCACTATTGCGGATTCTTTTTAATCGGCCAAAAAGATCAACCAGCGGCAAAAACTTGGTTAACGATATCCAGTGCTTCCTGCTCAATCTTCTGCCGGTGCTCAGGGCCAAGGAGACTTTCACAATAAATTTTGTAGGCTTCTTCTGTCCCCGATGGGCGAGCAGCAAACCAGCCATTTTCCGTTATCACTTTTAAACCGCCGATTGACGCTCCGTTACCAGAAGCTTTTGTCAACCGAGCTGTGATTGAATCACCAGCAAGCTTATCCGCTTTCACCATTTCTGGCGATAATTTGGCTAATAATGCTTTCTGTTGATAAGTTGCCGGCGCCTGAATACGGCTGTAACTTGGTGTACCGAAGCGGGCTGCCAACTTATTGTAATGCTGCTGCGGATTTTCCCCTGTTACTGCGGTCATTTCCGCCGCCAGCAAACACAAGATAATCCCATCCTTATCTGTAGACCACGGCGTTCCATCAAAACGTAAGAAAGAAGCACCCGCACTCTCCTCTCCGCCAAAGCCTAGCTCACCTTTATGTAACCCATCAACAAACCACTTGAAACCTACGGGTACTTCCACCAATTTACGGCCAAGATCCGCGACGACCCGATCAATCATGGCGCTGGATACCAATGTCTTACCTATCGCAACACTTTCTGACCATTGCGGACGATGGCGGAATAGGTAATTTATCGCGGTCGCCAGATAATGGTTCGGATTCATCAAACCGGCAGGGGTGACAATACCGTGGCGGTCATAATCAGGATCGTTGGCAAAAGCCAAATCAAACTTATCGCGCATGGCTAACAAACCCGCCATTGCCCAAGGGGACGAGCAATCCATACGAATGACGCCATCATGATCCAAGTGCATAAACCGGAATGTTTGATCGATTTGATCATTAACCAATGTCAGATCCAAATTGTAGCGCTCGCCGATACGCTGCCAAAACGCAATGCCAGAGCCCCCTAAAGGATCAATACCGATTTTCAACCCGGCCCGCTGGATAGCAGCCATATCAACCACATCACCCAACGCGCTAACATACGGTTCGACTAAATCCTGCTGATGCAAATATTCGCTGTTCAATACCTGAACAAACGGCAAACGCTTAACACCTCTCAAACCTTCTGCCAGCAACTCATTGGCACGACGTTCTATAATTGCTGTCAAATCCGTATCTGCGGGGCCGCCATCAGGCGGATTATATTTAATCCCGCCGTCTTCCGGTGGATTATGGGAAGGGGTAATCACAATCCCATCAGCCAATGCTTTCCCCAATCGGTTATAACAAAGGATGGCATGAGAAATCGCAGGTGTTGGCGTAAACCCATTATTTTCCTGCACAATCACATTCACGCTGTTAGCCGTTAAGACTTCCAATACGGAAATAAATGCCGCTTCCGATAAAGCATGGGTATCTTTCCCCACATAACAAGGGCCGTTGATTCCTCTCTGCTTGCGAACTTCCGCAACAGCCTGAGTAATTGCCAGAATATGCGCTTCATTAAAGCTGTGACGCTGAGAGCTACCACGATGACCGGATGTACCGAATTTAACCTTATGCTCTGAGTTTTCCGGCTGAGGATGTAAGGTGTAATACTGCGATGTAAGCTGCGCTACATTTATCAGATCACTTTGGAGGGCAATCTGCCCCGCACGCGGATGATTTACCACTTTAAATCTCCCCTGGACAAGAGCTGCGCTGTACTTTGTCTGCCAGCACAGCCTTAATCAGTTAAATTGTGCCACACACTTTGTCGATAAAATTGGCGGTGAATTTCATATCCTGCATAATTTGCTCAACCATACTACGCTTACGGTCAGTATTGGTGTTAGTAATTACCCAAAAAGGTGTGCCCGGAATGTGGCGAGGTTTAGTTTGTTTACCGCTGGCGAGCAATGTCTGTTCATCACCAGCAAAATAAACACGGGTACGACCGTGCATCGCATCAGTCGTCCGGGAAAAGCTTTCACTATTCAAGCTGTATAACGTAGATAAGATCAACATAAAGCGCTCAACAGATTTTTTCTTGTCAGAATAGTCATCTGAAAGCAACAATTCTCGTATCACACGAACAGAATCACGCTGGCGGGCTACTGGCGCTTTCTCCACCGCGCTGATAGGCTGCGCATTTTGTACTGGCTGCTCGGCGTTAAATTTCAGCATTCGCCGCAAAATATCAGATGCACTTTCACCAATATGTTGTGTATGGCTGGCAATATAGCGGTAAAGGTCTTCATCAACTTCTATCGTTTTCATTTCTATCCAGTACTGTTCTAAATAAAAAATTTTTGCAGATTATAAAGTATAAAAAGAGAAAACAAAACAATTAAAATTTCAATAACTTAAAAGTATTTAAATGTAAAAAAACAACATAACAAAATATCCGTTTTCATCTAAAACAAATCAATCAGTTACATAAATATTGTGAATATAAATCTCATTGTCAAATGTCATGTCGATCTTTTAATACCACCTATTTAGGCGTTGATAATCACATAATAATTTATTCTGATATTACATCCAAATAATCATAAAACTTGGTTAAAATATTGCCGATAATAAATTCAATCTAGGGAGATTAAGCAGCGCACAGGAAGATTGATTATAGACAGTAAAATAGTTTAAATTCATGGAGACGTATGCTTATTACCAGTAAATCTTGACAGAAAATGCGCTTTAATAAATTACCCACCTTTTATTTACATATAATATTCATGATTTACCAGAAAAAATCGTAACCATATAAATTATATGGGAAAATTATCAACTTCATTATTATTCAATTTTATAGAATTAAGATCTTAAATTGAAATTTCATATCCTGTTTTCAATGTGAATTATAAAGATAAAAATTTCACACATTAATTTTACAAATCATAATGTATATTCTTTAAATTTATTCTTAAAAATCCATAAGATTATTATAAAATCCAGCCATCATATAAATAAAATAGATTTTCATTGCTTTCAATATTAAATATATCTGAATTTATAATTTAACCAATAAGTGAAAGCTGTTGCCGTAAATAGGTACCTGAACCTAATAATCCTGGTTGTGGATGAGTAATCAAATAAACAGGAATCTGTTGTACTA